>CALEIO010000135.1 GCA_937875885.1 uncultured Clostridia bacterium
GAGTTCACATTCAACTCCGGCAACGGCTACTTCACATGTCTCTACCTCTACACAGGCGGCATCCAGACTCTCGGTCTTGAGGATGACGGCATAACTCAGAAGTTCAACGATTATGACATCACAGAGGCTACAAACACTGTAATGGCATTCGCTAACCTCTTCAAAGAGTACAAGGGCACATTCAGAAGCGCAGACACAACAGCTTTCGCTGATGGTATCAAGGTTGATCCCACAACAGTTGCAGCTGGTGTTATCGGTTCTTGGGACGTTGCTTCCGTTAAGCAGGTTCTCGGTGACGATGTAGGCTTCGCAATCCTTCCCACAATCAACGTAAATGGTACAGACAAGCAGATCATCAACATGTTCGGCTACAAGTACCTCGGCGTAAACAACTACTCCAAGTATCCCTATGCAGCTCAGCTCCTCGCATACTACCTCTCCAGTGAAGAGTGCCAGATCGACAGAGCTCAGAAGCTCGAGTGGGGTCCCTCCAACGTTAACGCTCAGAACCTCGACGAGGTTAAGAACAACCCCTCCATGGTAGCTATCCTCGCACAGTCCGAGTACTCCATGCCCCAGGTTGGTATTTCTTCAACATTCTGGTCTCCCCTCGAGGGCTTCGGCAAGTATGTTGCTGAGAGCTCCAACAGCTTCACATTTGATGAGGTTAAGACAGAGTTAGAGGCTTGTATCGTTAACATCAAGGACGAATAATTTCGCCTTAAACTTAACTTGATTCAATAACACGGGGCAGCTCGGCTTTGCGGAGCACGAGCTGCTCCTTTGTTAACTAAAATTGTCAGATTTATCTAATTCCCTTAGATAAAGGAGAGTGATGCAGGAATGAAATATACCGATTATATGGCGCTCAGTCCCATGCAGCGCTTTTGGTATAATTTAAAGAAATTTTTTGTTTCTATTCCCGGTGGTATTGGCAATTTCTTTAAGGGTATCGGTACAGGAGTTGCTAAGTTCTTTAAGGGGCTCGGTGAAGCTATTGCAAACTTCGCAATGGGCTTCATCAAGGGTGACATTTTCACCAAACTTTCTTACGTATTTATGGGCGCAGGCAATATTGCTCACGGCCAGTTTGTAAAGGGCCTTATGTTCCTTGCAATGGAAATAGGATACATATTCTTTATGGTGTTCTTTGGCGCAGATTACATCGGCATGCTGATGAATCTTCACGCTGTGCGTGGCGCAGGAACAGTTGTTAAGCTCCCCGGTGGTAAGGGTGAGCGAGTAGAAGCAGGTAAGATCGAAATCGAGAGTGTTAAGATTCTCCTCTTCGGTATCCTTGCTATTATGGTTACAATCGTATTCATCGCAATGTACTTTGTAAGCACAAAGTCTGCAAGAAGCGTTGACAAACTTGTTAAAGACGGCAAGTATGTTCCCAAGTTCCGCGATGACCGCAAGACACTTGTTGACGAGAAGTTCCATGCTACACTTCTTACAACACCTATCATTTTGATCAGCGTGTTCGTTCTTCTGCCCTTGCTGTTTATGATCGTAATGGCTTTCACAGGCTTTACAGGTCAGACAAGAGCAGACTTCGGTTGGATTGGTTTTGAAAACTTCACAAACATTTTCAGAACATCTGAAAGCGGCGTTTCCATGGGTGCAACCTTTGCAAAGATCACAGGTTGGACACTTATCTGGGCTGTTGCTGCTACTTTCTCCAACTATATCCTTGGTATGATCGTAGCTCTTATGATCAACAAGAAGGGTATCAAGCTCAAGAAACTCTGGAGAACAATGTTCGTTATGACAATCGCTGTTCCCCAGTTCGTTACACTTCTGCTCATGGGTCAGATCCTCGGTTCTGATGCTCATAACCCCATGAACCTGATTCTGAGCAACTTCTTTGGTGTAGCAGAGCCTATCAAGTTCCTTGAGTCCACAGTTAATAACGGTCTGCTGCCCAGAATTATGGTAGTAGTAGTTAACTGCTGGGTAGGTATTCCCTACACAATCCTGATGACATCAGGTATTCTTATGAATATTCCCGAAGATCTGTATGAAAGTGCAAGAATCGACGGTGCAGGCCCTGTTAAGAGCTTCACCAAGATCACACTTCCCTACATGCTCTTCGTTACAACACCTTACCTTATCACAACATTCATCGGTAACATCAATAACTTTAACGTTATCTTCCTGTTAACAGGCGGTGGTCCTATCGTAAACACTGCATATACACAGGGTGCCGGTAGAACAGACCTGCTCATTACATGGCTGTATGAATTGTCTGTTGATAAGCAGATGTACGGACTTGGCGCGGCTATCGGTATTCTGGTATTCATTGTTTGTGCTACACTTTCACTGGTTACCTTCAATATGACTAAGTCGGCTAAGAATGAGGAGGAGTTCTCATGATAAAAAGTTATAAGCTCAGAAGAGGTATTGCAAACGGATTTATTTATCTGATTCTTGCAGCAATGAGCCTTATCTGGATTTTCCCTCTGGTATGGCTTGTGCTCCACTCTTTCCGTATCAATCCTCTTGATCCTTCCATTGCTCCTATCATCGAGTACAGAGGTATTTTCCCCAAGTTCAGCGAGCTTGGTTTTGATAACTACATCAGCCTCTTCACAGAGACAAAGTACCTTGTTTGGTTCAAGAACACATTTATCGTAGCTGTTGCAAGCTGCGTAATCTCCACACTGTCAGTTCTTATGGTTGCATACACATTCAGCCGTTTGAGATTTAAGGCTCGTAAGCCTTTCATCAACGTTGGTATGATCATGGGTATGTTCCCCGGATTTATGACAACTATCGCTCTCTACCACATCCTTGACACTCTCGGCCTCGGCAGAACTCTGCTCGGTCTTATCCTCTGCTACAGCGGTGGTGCAGGTCTTGGTTATCTGGTAGCAAAGGGATTCTTCGATACAATCCCCAGAGCACTTGACGAAGCTGCTACAATCGACGGCGCAAACAGAAACCAGATTTTCTGGAAGATTATTCTTCCTATGTCCAAGCCTATCGTTGTTTATACTGTTCTTACATCCTTCATCGGTCCCTGGTGTGACTTCATTCTCGTAAACATTCTTATGGGTAATGACCAGAACCTGTGGACTGTATCCAGAGGTCTTATGTACTGGACAGATAAAACTCAGATGGCTGACGGTTCCTTCAGATGGTTCCTCTCCGGTTCTGTTGTTGTTGCTGTTCCCATTACAGCTCTGTTCCTCTACATGCAGAAGTACTATGTTGAAGGCGTTACAGCCGGCGGTGTTAAGGGTTAATTTATCCTTTCACATCAGCAGAAAACTCTGCATAATAACAAAACTTACAAAGCGGTTGTGCTGTGCACAGCCGCTTTTCTTTATGTACCGAATATTCCGGCGGTCAAAAGAAAATCTTTGGCAGATGCAAAAAATCCTTAATTATCCGATTGAAGTTTTGAGAGGATTCTTGTATAATATATGTGTTTGCGCGCAGAGCTTGTGCGCTCTATATGTATTGCTACGGAGGAATATGATGAAAAAGGTTTTATCACTTTTATTGACGCTTGTAATGATTGTGTCCTGTATGGCACTTTCTGCCTGTGATGGCTTGAAACTTTCCGCAAATAAGGATGCAGAGCCTGCAAAGGAGTTGCCTGTACACGTTTCTGACGATAAATACAGAAATTATTACCACATCTGGGTGTGTGCTTTTGAAGACAGCAACGGCGACGAAACAGGTGACCTGCAGGGTATCATCAATAGACTTGACTATATCAACGACGGCAATCCTGAAACAACAGAGGATTTGGGAATGGATGCAATATGGCTTTCTCCCATTATGCCCTCGGACTCTTATCATAAGTATGATGTAGACGATTATATGGACATCGATCCTGCATTTGGTGACCTTGAGACCTTTGACAGACTTATGGAAGAGTGCAACAAGCGTGGTATTGCAGTTATCCTTGACCTGGTGCTCAACCATTGCGGCACAGGTCACGAGCTGTGGATTAATGCTCTTTCGCAGGCAAGAGAGGGCAACTTCTCTGAAGATGCAAGATACTACAGATTTACAGAGAATGCAGGTGTTGCAGGTACAGGCTGGAGATCTGTTGTAGGCAACCCCGGACTGTGGTATGAAGGACAGTTCAGCCCCGAAATGCCCGAGTGGAACCTGGAATTTGAGGGTACAAGAGATTACTTTGAAGAAGTTGCAAAGTTCTGGCTTGACCGTGGTGTTGCAGGTTTCAGACTTGATGCTGTTATGTATATGACAGACGAAACCACATCAGGCACAGAATTCCTGAATTGGTTCTACACTACTGCACAGAAGTACAATCCCGACGTGTATATGGTTGGCGAAAACTGGCAGGGCAACTCCGAGATTTACGATACCTATGAGAGTGGAATTGACAGCCAGTTTGCTTTTTCCTTTGCAACAGGCTCAGGATTCTTTGCTAACTCAACAGTTACAAGCAAGGGTCAGTACCTTGCTAATCAGCTTCTGAAATTCCACACAAACTCCAAAGAGGCAAACGAGAATGCAATCAATGCATTCTTCCTTTCAAACCACGATATGGTGAGAAGCGGTAACTTCTTTGCAAAAGGTCTTTCCGATAAAAAGATGGCAGCTGCAGCATATCTGCTTACTCCAGGCAACTCTTTCACTTATTACGGCGAGGAGATTGGTATGGAGGTGCCCGAGAATTGCTTCAACAACGATGCATTCTATCGTGGTGCTATGAATTGGGACGAAAAGAATCCCAATCCCATCTGGTGTACAGCAGATGCATATTCTGATTGCCCCTATGGCGGTGTAGAGCAGCAGACAGACGATGCAGATTCTCTGCTCAGCTTCTATCGTGATGCAATCAGAGTGAAAAACCAGAGCCCCCAGATTGCAAGAGGCGACATTACAGAGGTTATCTCCTTTGAAAACGGAGCAGATATCTGCGCGTTCAAGGTGGAGTATGAGGGTGAAATCATTATTGTTATTCACAATATGGATGACGAAAACTCTGCAACTCTGACACTTACCGAGGATATGGTGAAAGATCCCGTTATACGTGGCAAACTCTATGCAAAGACACAGACAGATCGCGAAAAGCTCGGCGCAGAAGCTGAAGATAAAATTGTAGAAACATCACTTGCAGATATGATTCTTAAGATGCCTGCACAGTCCACAGTTGTACTTGGCAGCGCAAAGTAAACAAAAGCATAAATTTCGATGAAAAAGGAGCAAAGCCTATAGGTTTTGCTCCTTTTAATCTTTTCTTTTCAAATTTTCCCACAAAGGTGTGGGATGAGAGAGTTTTTTTGAGTGTACCTTGTTTTTTTACAAAAGAGCATAGAAAAATCCATTCAAACAGCGACAAAAGACTTTCACTCCCAGGACTATAATATAATCCCAAAGGTTGATATATCAACGTAAATTAATAGGACAGGAAGTTAAAAACTATGGACGCTACAAAATCGGTAAAAGAAAAAAATGAGGATTTTGGACTGGGCGCACTGATACGGATAGTGGTAATGCAGGGTGTGTATTTTCTCCTTGGAGTGCTTATTTCCCGAGGGGCGGTGCTGGGTGAGCTGTCACCTTTCGGACCGGCTTTTGTGGGTGCTGTGCCCAGAAAATGTACGGGTGTGGCCGTTTGCGGATGCATTCTGGGTTACATATTGCTTTCTCCTGCAGATGCATTCAGATACATTGCTGTGGTTGTGGCAATCGGTGCTCTCAAGTGGTTGCTCTGTGATATAGGCAAGTTTGCGGGCAGCAGAGTGTTTGCGCCTCTTATTACCTTTGTGCCAATGGTGGCAACGGGTGTGGCGCTGATGTTTGTGAGCACCAGCAAGATGACGGACCTTGGAATGTGCCTTGTAGAAGCTCTGATTTCTTCTGCTGCGGCTTATTTTATCAATCGCTCCGTTATGCTTATGATGTCCTCACGCGGTTTGTTTTCTTTCAGCCCACAGGAGATTTCCTGCCTTGCGGTGTCGGTTTGTATTCTGATGCTTTCCTTTGCATATGTCACCATTGCGGGGATTTCCATAGGCAGATTGATAGCTGTGCTGGTGGTGCTTTTGTGTGCCCGCTATGGTGGTGTTTCGGGAGGTAGTATCAGCGGAATTGCCACAGGTGTTGTTTTCAGCCTTGGTTCAAGCGATATGGCCTTTCTGTCGGGTGGGTATGCTTTCGGCGGACTTGTGGGAGGTATATTTTCCTCTGTGGGCAAACTGCCTGTGGGTATAGCTTTTACCCTTTGCAATACTGTTTTATCCTTTGCAGGTGGAGATAACAAGCTGGTGTTTGAGTTGTTTGTGGAGTGCTTGCTTGCGGTGGGAATATATATGCTGATTCCGGGAGAGTTCGGCAACAATATAAGGGCGGCCTTTACCCCTGCTGCGGACAATGACAAAACCGAAGCTATGCGCAGAAGCGTTACTTCCCGTCTTGACCACGCAGCTTATGCTTTGCAGGGTGTTACCGATTGTGTGCAGAAGGTTGCCGAAAAACTCGGCAGAAATCGGGACTCCTCACAGATGGATATGTACCACTCTGCGGTTAAAAATACTTGCTCCTGTTGCGGATTGCGGAGCTATTGTTGGGACAAGCAGAGTGACCTTACAAAGGACGATTTCTCTAAACTTACAGATATCCTGAAAGCCCGAGGGCATATTGACGAGCGGGATATCGGAGAAAACTTTCTGAAAAAATGCTGCAAGCAGAGAGAACTTGCAGACAGTATAAATCAGAGTTATCGGGAGTTTTTGAGCAATCTTTCTGCCCAACGTAGAGTTACCCAGGTGCGCTCTGTGGTGGCAGGTCAGTTTTCGGGTCTCAGCGATATGCTCTGGGATTTATCGGAAGAATTTGATTGCTGTGACAGCTTTGATACCCACAGTGCACAGCTTATTGCAGAAACTCTGCAGAGTATGGGCGCTGTGGTGATTGAGTGCTCCTGCAGAATTGATAAGGGGCGGGGAATGACCGTTGAGCTTGAACTTGCAAGAAGCCGAAAAACAGAAGTTGATATAAAGGATATTCAGCTTGTAGTGCGCAGATGTTGTGGCAGACGATTTGAAAAAGCGGCAGAGAGCCTTGCAGGGGACAGACAAAGACTTACAATGAGCGAAATTTCTCCCTATGACGTGGAAATCGGCTCCTCATCCCACATTGCAGAAAACGGAAATCTGTGCGGTGATTGCATAGATTATTTTATGAACGGTATGGGCAGTATGGTAGCTGTTATCAGCGACGGAATGGGTTCCGGCGGCGCTGCGGCTGTAGATTCCAATATGGCAGTTTCTGTGCTTTCCAAGCTTCTCAAAGCAGGACTTTCTTACGATTGCGCTCTGTCTGTGGTGAATTCTGCACTTATGGTGAAGAGCGAAGAGGAATCAATGGCAACCCTTGATGTGGCCGATATAAACCTGTTTACGGGCAAGGTGAGCCTTATGAAAGCAGGTGCTCCCGTTACATTTGTGCGCAAAGGCGGAAAGGTGCACCGCAGAGAAAGCTCCTCTTTGCCTGTGGGTATTCTGAACGAGGTGCGCTTTGCAAAGGAGATGATAACCCTGCATGAGGGAGATGTGCTTCTTATGGTATCTGACGGAGCACTTGTGGGCGACGACAAATGGCTGGAGGATATGGTACGTGGATGGCGGGAGGTATCGGCACAGGACTTTGCATCCCTGGTTGTGAACGAAGCAATGAAACGCCGCAAAAACACCCACGATGACGACATAACCGCCATAGCAATCCGCTTGGTTGAGAATGGATGAAGCAACATAAAAAGCGTGCAGAGAAAAACTCTGCACGCTTTTTGTATGCTTGAAATATTAAATTACTTTGTGCGGACAATGGTGAAGGAAGATGCACAAACAGTTGCCTCTTTACCTGTGAATTCTACCTTGCCGATAGTGTAGAGGGTTTCTTTGATATCCTCTGCGAAGGGAATAGTCTCGTCCTTGTCGGAGGGGTTAACAAAGATTACATAGTCACCTCTGCGGTAAACAAAGGGATATTTCTCTTTCTCTGCATATACAACCTCAAAGCCTGAACCGTTGCCAAGCTGGGGGATTGAGTGACGCAGAGCGATAATATCTGTAACAACCTTGTAGATTGAGTCAGGGTCGTTCTTCTGATTCTCTACTGTGGGAGCATTCTCGAATGTATCAACAGGCAGATAAAGTTTGTCAGCATCTGCTGTGGAGAAGCCCATATTGGGTGTTGAATCCCACTGCATAGGAGTACGGGAGCCTGTTCTGGAGTAGCCGCCTTCTTTGCTTGTGAGCTCTTCCTGATAGCGCATACCAAGCTCGTCGCCATAGTAAAGGAAAGGTACACCGGGCATTGTGAAGATCATCGCCTGGGAAAGCTTGATTGTCTCTTTGTCCATATACCAGGTTGCGCGGGGCATATCGTGGTTGTTGGTCATAAAGGAGATGTAGCCCTTGTCCTTTGTAAGCTCATAGTTGGGAACGTATTCGTCAAGGAACTCCATAATGTCGCCCCTGCCGCTCTTGTGGAAGAATGCCTTGTTTGTGCGCTCCTCGTCAAGGTAACGGAAAAGCTTGGAGTAGCCGTTGCCGTAGTGGTCAAGGTAGAAGTCCATATGGAAGCCGCCGTCGATGATAGCTCTCTCAGGGTAGCACCACTCTGCAACAAGTGCACACTCGGGATAGTCTTTGTCCATCATCTCGCGGATGTCTTTCCAGATTTTTGCTGTGGAAGTTTTCTCTTTGTCCTCTTTAACAAGGGAGTCTGCCATATCAACACGGAAGCCGTCAGCACCCATATCCATCCAGAATCTCATAATATCTTTAAGAGCTTCTGCTGTAGCTTTGCAGTCGGGGTGGTCTGCGGGCAGCTGCCACTGGGGATATTTAACCTCGTGGAAGCCGTAGTTGAGAGCAGGCTGTGAGGAGAAGTAGTTAACAAGATAGTTACCGTCTCTCTCGCAGATACCGCACATCAGGCGATAGTCAGCGGGAGCTTCCCAAACAGAGTTTGTGAAGATATAGCGGTTGGAAAATTCGCTCTTTGCAGCTTTCTTTGCCTCCTGGAACCAGGGGTTTGTGTCGGAGGTGTGGCCGGGAACCAGGTCAAGAAGCACCTTGATGCCCATTTCGTGAGCTGTGTCAAACAGACGCTTCATATCCTCGTTTGTGCCGTAGCGGGCAGCAACCTGCTTGTGGTTTCTTACGTCGTAGCCTGCATCCATAAAGGGTGAGTCGTAGCAGGGGTTGATCCACAGAGCGTTACAGCCCAGAGATTTAACATAGGGGAGCTTTTCGATAATACCCTGAAGGTCGCCGATACCGTCACCGTTGGTATCGTAGAAGCTCTGGGGGTAAATCTCGTAAAAAACAGCGGTTTCAAGCCATTTTGGCATAGTTGAATTCCTCCTTGAAAATAGATTTTTTTATACACCTTTAGTGTACCACGATTGCCTGATTATTTCAATAAAAACTTATAGAAACTGGTATCCAAAAACAATCACTTGCAAAGTACGGGCTGTGTGAATAATATGATAACAGAGCAGGTGTTTGTTATACCCTGCGCTAAAGGAGGGGAAGATATGACCATTGAACAACTGGACACAACAAAAGTGCTGATATCCCTTGGCAATGAGGATATGAAAAGCTTTGACCTGCATATAAGCACTATGAGCTTTTACAGCGAAAAATCAAAGAAAGTGCTGCTGCGGCTTCTGAACCTTGCTTGTATGAAAGCAGGTTTGAGCTGCAAGAATAAGAGTGTGCTTATGGAAGCTCTTCCTCACCGGAGCGGATGCCTGATACTTGTTACAATGCTGGAGCAGAAGAAAGGCAGAATATACAAGGTCAGGGGTGGAAACAGATATCCTTGCTTTGTGTTTGAAAATGCAGAAAAACTGCTCTGTGCCGCAGAGGAATTTTATCGGCAGAAAATACACATCGGCGGCAACAGCCTGTGGCTGTGGAAAGATAAGTATTACCTTGTGTCAGATTCTGTAATGCTTAAAGCGGCAGCCCGACGCAAGCTTATGGAATATTCTGCTGAACAGAGGGTTACTTCTGTGCAGATTTCCCGTATAAAAGAGCAGGGCAGAGTAATCTGTCCGCAAAAAGGGCTGGAAACTATAGGCAGAAGAATTGCATCGGGATAAGAAAACTTTCAGAGTGTCAGAATAGCATAGAAAAAAGAGCCACCGTCGAAGATATCCGACAGGTGGCTCGGTTTTTATTGCTGTGTTTCGCCTTCGTCAGCCATAAGTGTTATGGTTACATCGTAGGTTTTGTTTGTTTCAAGTCGGTACAGAGTAAGGGTTACTTTGTCGCCGGGTGTGTGTTCTCCAAGGATTCCGTATATCTGGGAGAAAGAGGTTACTTCTTCTCCGTCAATCTTTGTAAGTACATCGTTTGTCTGGATTCCCACATTATCGCAGGGGCCGTCCTTTGAAATTTCACCGATAAGAATTCCCTTGGGGATTCCGTAGTACTGCTGCATAGAGGAGCTAGCCTCCTGACCTGAAATACCAAGACGTACACGGTCGCTTACATATCCCTGGGCAATGAGGTCGTTGATAATCTCTTTTACCTTGGTGCTGGGGATTGCAAAGCCCATTCCTTCGTAGGAGCTGGCACTGATTTTTGCAGTATTGATGCCGATTACCTGACCCTGCATATTGCACAGAGGTCCACCGGAATTACCGGGGTTTATGGCAGCATCTGTCTGGATATAAGAAACCTGGGAGGAGAGGGCGAGTTCTCTGTCAAGGGCAGAAACAACACCTCTTGTGAGAGAGTTCTGGAATTCGATACCGCCGGGATTGCCCACAGCAATAACATCCTGCCCAACCTCAACATATTTGGAATCGCAGAATTCTGCGGGGGTTAAATTCTTTGCATTGATTTTGAGCACAGCAAGGTCTGTTCTGGAGTCAAAGCCAATAACTTTTGCTTCGTAAACAGTGCCGTCGCTTACCACAACACGAACATCGTAGAGTGTTCTGCTGTCGCCGATAACGTGGCTGTTTGTTGCAACGTAACCATCTGCAGTGAGAACGATGCCTGTGCCCTGGGAAGTGGGATCACCACCGGAAAAACCTGCTTCGTAGCAAACTACGCCGATTGTGGAGGGAGCCACTTTTTTGTAAGCGTACTGGTTTGTATATTTGCCTGTATTTGCGCTGTCATCGGGCAGGGGATTCAGGTCGATGGAAATATTTCCGGAGTAAAAATCCTTTTCGTTTGTATCGGGCAGAGGAATTATCTCGGTGTCATCTTTTTCGTTGTCTTCTGCAGGAGCTGTTGTGGAAGGCTCGGTTTTTTTAGGGGGTTCATCGTTTCTGTCTTCGTCATAGAGAGTGGGTACGGTGGCATCTGTGTCACCTACAGAAGAGCCGATAATGTATCCGCACATAGAGAAGAATCCCAGAGCAAATATGCCGATGAGAATCCACATACATACAAGAAATGCAGTTGCACCCTTTTTTCTTTTGGGAGGAGTAGGTTGTGTGGGGGGCTGCATGGGATAGGGCATATAGTAATATCCCCGTGCAGGATTTTGTGCAGGATTACCCTGGGGAGGATAAGCTCCATAATAAACAGGCTGTGGAGTGGGGGTTACGGGAGCTTCTGTGGGTGCTGTTGCTGCTGTAGGCGCTGTGTTCTCTGCTACGGGGATTTCAGCAGCTGAATTATCGGAAATTTCTGCAGATTCAGCTTCTGTGTAATCATCTGTTTCTATAGCATCGGGAGTGTTTTCGGCAACAGTTTCTGAAACATCGACAGATTCTGCTGTGTTGAGAAGAATGTCAGAGTCTTCTGCTGCATTGTCTGTGTCGGCAGGAGTTTCTTCTGCGGTGAGGGGTGATGTGTCAGCTGTATCTTCGGTACCCTCTGCAGCAACGTCATCTGCAACGGGTGTAGATGACTCTGTTGTAGGCTCCTCGGGGTTTGGAGTAAGTGGAGTGTTTTCCATTTCAAAGGGATTATAGCTCATTATTTGTTCTCCTTTATGTTTTGGGGAAGTTCTTTTTGCTTTTTTGGTGCATCGGGAAGCCAGAAAATGAATCGGCAATATTCGCCGGGCTTACTTTCAACAGTGATGTTTCCTGAATGCAGATGAATTATGGAGCGGACAATGTAAAGTCCCAGACCCATACTTTTTTTGTTGATGCTTCGGGACTTGTCAGCTTTATAGAATTTATCAAAAATCAGGGGAAGGTCCTCGGTGGGGATTCCCTCGCCGCTGTTTTCTACGTAAACATAAACCTTGCTATCTTTGTGAGAGAAACCGAAGCGGATGTAACCTTCGGCAGGTGTGAATTTAACTGCATTTTCCACAAGATTGTATATAACCTGATGAATCAGGTCGCCGTCACCGAAAGCCGTAATATCTTCGTCGCAGTCCAGCCCCTCGATGCTGAATTTGTTTTTTTCTATCTCGTTTTCAAAGCCCAGAAGAACATTGAAAACTGTGTTCTGAATCACAAAGGGAGCCTTTTTTACGTTGATTTCTCCGCTGTCGATTTTTGAGAGGGAAATCATAGATGTAACAAGTCGGTTAAGGCGTTTTATTTCATTGGAAATTATTTTAAGGTAGTGTTTCTGCTCTTCTGCGGGAATGGTTTCGTCCAGAATTCCGTCGATGTATCCTGCAATGGTGGTCATTGGGGTTTTAAGCTCGTGAGATACGTTTGCAATGAAGTTTCTGCGCATACCTTCAGAGGCTGCAAGTGAGTCTGCCATTTCGTTGAAAGCTGTGGCAAGCTCGCCCATTTCGTCATTTGTTCTGATGTGACCTCGGCTCTCAAAATCTCCTCGGGCAAAGAGCTTTGCAGTGTCTGCCATCTGCTTGAGGGGACGGGTTGTGTTGTAGGCATAAACTGCAGAAAGCAGGAAGATTATTGCAGAAGCAATGAGCACAGTCCAAAGCAGGATTCCGTAAACATTGGGTGCATAGTCGGATGTCCACAGGGTTGACTGTGCCACAAAGCAGTAACCAAGCACCTTTTCGCCGTTGTTGTGGGCGGTGAAAGGCAGAGTGTAAATATAGTATTGTTTATTGTAAATATTCTGCAGGGTTCCGTGTTCATAGTGGTCGCCGTCGGCTATCTCTTCCATAACAGAAAGGGGAAGAAATGTGTTGGGGACAATAAGCTCTGTGTCTGTGGAGTGGAGCACACATCCGCCGTTGTCGGCAATGAATATCAGTGCATGCATAGATTCTGACATAGAGTTGAGAGAGGTGCGCAGTATGCTGAACTGATCCTTGTTCAGGGAATAGATATTGTCTCCCGAAACCTCACCCAGATAACTTGCAACGGAGGTTGCGTTGCTCTCAAGGGTGGAACGCTTCAGGTTGCCTATATGTTTTGAAACAGGAAAGGCAAGAATTCCGCACAATATTATAATGCACGCCAGAGCGATTGATAAACTGAAAAACAGAAAACGCCTGAATACAGATTTGGTCATATTATTCCTCGGCTTTTAGTAAAGTTAGTCCAGAGTTACAAATTTATATCCTCTTGCCCAGACAGTACGGAGCTCCCATTTGTCGGAAGCACCGTCGATTTTTTCGCGGATTCGCTTGATGTGCACATCAATGGTGCGGCTTTCTCCGCAGTAGTCAAATCCCCACACCTCGTCCAGCAACTGGTCACGTGAAAACATCTGGTTGGGGTTACTTGCCAGGTGATAGAGCAGCTCGAGCTCTTTGGGCGGAGTGCTGATGAGTTCACCTTTTACCTTAAGCTCGTAGTTTGTCAGGTTGATTACAAGGTTATCGTACTGTACCTCTTTGACGGGTGTGGTTTCAGGTGTGCTTGTACGTCTGAGTACAGCGCGCACTCTTGCCACAACCTCTTTTGTTTCAAAGGGTTTTACTATGTAGTCATCGGCACCCAGCTCAAGTCCCAGCACCTTGTCAAAGGTTTCGTCCTTTGCGGTAACCATAATGATGGGACACTGGGATGTTTTTCTGATTTCTCTGCACACCTGCCATCCGTCAAGTTTGGGCAGCATAATGTCAAGGAGAATCAGGTCGGGCTTTTCTGACTCAAAAAGGTTGAGTGCAGTTTCACCATCTTCAGCAATGAGAGTTTCGTATCCCTCTTTTTCCAGATAAAGGCGAAGAAGATTGCATATATTGCTGTCGTCATCAACTATAAGAATTTTGTGGAATCCCATAACTGACACCTCCATAAAGTTCAATGTAAATATTTCATTTATATTATATACGTTTTTTCTCTGGGTTTAGTGAATAATTTAGAAACAAAGGGGGATAAAATCTAAATATTTCGTGAAGAAAAAGTGAATTTGTTAATAACTTGGCTATAAAAAGACCCTGCAGAGAAGGCTCTGCAGGGCAATGTTGGGTTATCTGAATTGCATACCGATGTATCAATATGGCTGAGAAATGCACCTGCGGAAGGTGTCCAGAATATATTTTACATCATCATCTGACAGAGTGGTATTGAGGGGGAGTGTCAGCTGATTTCTGTACATTTCGTAGGCATTGGGGTAATCTTTGATGTCAAAACCCAGATCCTTGTAAGCTGTGAGCAAGGGGAGGGGCTTAAAGTGTACGTTGCAGATAACACCATTCTGTGCCATACGTTTGAAGAATGTGTTTCTGTAGTTTTCATCCTTGCCGTCGAAGCGCACAAAGTACAGGTGACCTGAACTTCTGTGATCATCAGATGCGTGGTCAAGCACAGAAACGGGCAGGTCTGCAAATGCTTCGTTGTAGCGCTCAATAAGCTCGTGACGGCGGTTGAGTGTAGCCTCGTATCTCTCAAGCTGGGCAAGACCCAGAGCAGCGAGAATGTCGGGCATATTGCATTTGTACTGGGTTTTTACAACGTCATATTCCCAGGATGTACCCTTGTTTTTTGTGTATGTGTCTTTAGTCTGTCCGTGGAGTGAGAAGAGCATATACTGGCGGTAAAGCTGGTCGTTGTCGATACCTTCTATATTACGCCAGGTAACAGCGCCACCCTCGCCTGTGGTCAGATTCTTAACAGCGTGGAAGCTGAAATTTG
>CALEIO010000136.1 GCA_937875885.1 uncultured Clostridia bacterium
CAGCATCAATTGCTAGCATCGGCTGTGCCGACGGCCCCACAGCTATCTTCCTTACAGGTAAGCTGGCAAGCCATCTCTTAGGCCCCATCGCTGTTGCGGCATACTCATATATGGCACTTATCCCCTTTATCCAGCCTCCCATTATGAAGGCTCTCACCACCAAAAAAGAGCGTTCTGTTGTAATGCAGCAGCTTCGTCCCGTTTCAAAGCTTGAAAAAATTCTTTTCCCCATACTTGTTACAATCATCTGTGCACTTCTGCTTCCCAGCGCAGCACCTCTTGTAGGTATGCTCATGCTTGGTAACCTGTTCAAGGAAAGCGGAGTTGTTGACAGAATCTTCAAAACAGCACAGAACGAGCTTATGAACATAATCACAATCTTCCTTGGTGTTACAGTTGGTGCAACTGCTACAGGTGAGGTTTTCCTCAGCCCCAACACCCTCAAGATTATTCTTCTCGGACTTGGTGCATTCTGTCTGGGTACAGCATTCGGTGTCCTCTTCGGAAAACTTATGTATAAGCTCACAGGCGGCAAGGTAAATCCTCTTATCGGCTCTGCAGGTGTATCTGCTGTGCCAATGGCTGCCAGAGTTGCAAACAAGGTAGGTCAGGAGGAAAATCCCTCCAACTTCCTGCTTATGCACGCAATGGGTCCCAACGTAGCAGGTGTTATCGGTTCAGCTGTTGCAGCGGGTGTACTCCTCAGTATTCTTGGTTAATATTCAGATTTTCTTGTCAAAACATTAATTAATATATTTATAATTCGTATTTGGAATTATAAAACACAATGTTTGCATTATTATATTTAGTATATGCAATTATGTGCAATAAACCTACACTTTCAAAGGTAAGGAGATGGTAAAGATGAGAGATATTACAATCAATGATATTCTTAAAATGATAATCACTCATATCAAACTCATCATTATTGTGTCTGTAATTACAGCTCTTGGTGCTTATATCTATGCAGACAACTTTATTCCCAAGAGATACTCTTCAAGCTCAATGATCTGTATCAAGTATTACGGTAACAATGAAAACCTCACAGGTGAAGACACAAAGGTTTCTTCAGGTTCAATCAACCCTGCTACAAGCCTTGCAGATAACTGTTCTGTTATCTTCACATATTCAGAGGAAATGCGTGCAATTATCCCTGCAGGCTACAGCGTATCCATCACACCTGTTAGCGAATCCAACGTGCTTTCCATTTCTGTAACAGGCAGAGATGGTCAGGTTTGTGCAGATACTGCCAATGCAATCCGTAATTCAGCACCTGAAGTGTTTGATAAATACTACAGCGGTGGTGAAGCTGTGCCTTTCGGCTATGCTGCAAGCGTACCCGGCTCCCACTCATCTCCCGATGAAACACGTTATGCATTGCTTGGCTTTATTGCAGGTCTCATCATTTCAATTCTGATTTCTATCATCATAGAAATTATCGATACAACAATCAAGTCCGGTGATGATCTGTTCAAGTCTTACAATATCCCCGTATTTGCAGAGATTGTTGACTTCGATTCCGACTCTTCATCAAGCAGAAAGGGCGGTGCAAGACGATAATGAAAACAAATTCTTCCAAATCTGCAAACTATGTAGATAAGTCCAAAAACGTTATCAGCGGCGACAGCAAGTTTGCTATCGTTGAAGGTTACAAAATTGCAAGAACAAACCTTGTTTTTTCACTTGCTGCAACCGAGAGCAAGATTGTGGTAGTAACAAGCTGGTCCAAGGGTGAAGGTAAGTCCACTGCTACAGCTAACCTTGCAATCTCTTTCTCCAAGATGGGTAAGAAGGTTCTCCTTATGGACTGCGACCTTCGTCGTCCCAACATCCACAACCTCATCAGACTTCAGAACAATGCAGGTCTTTCCGAGGTTCTGGGTAAGTTCAGGAATTTTGATGATGTTGTAAATAAAGAGGTTTTACCTTGCCTTGATGTACTCACAGCAGGTTCAATTCCTCCCAACCCTTCAGAGCTTCTTGCGTCCTCTAACTTTGAAGGTCTTCTTCACGAGATGGAGAGCAAGTACGATTACATCATCGTTGATACTCCTCCCGTTGGTATCGTTACTGACTCTCTTATCCTCAAAGACTACATCTCAGGTTATGTGCTTGTAGTACGTGAGAGAGTTACAACTCATGGTGATATCGAAAAGGCAATCCAGAGCATTGACCTTGCAGACAGTAAGGTGCTCGGCTTCCTCAAGGTAGGCTGCTCTATGACAGAGAAGAAGTACGCCAAGGGTAAGTACGGATACTATAAATACTATTAATATCAACAACCCGTTGCAAGTCAGCGGGTTGCTTTTTGGCAGATTATGCAAGATTTGTAAATACAACTTGCAAAATTGCCACCTGTATAGTAGAATATATCAGGTCGTTAATACTTAAAATGAATTTTTCTTATGGAGCGTGAGCAAAATGTCATATTCAAATCTTACAAAAGAACAGCTTACTCAGGAGCTTTGCGAACTAAAAGCAAAGTATGAGGGATATGTAGAGAAGAATCTTTCACTTGATATGTCCAGAGGTAAGCCCTGTACAGAGCAGCTTAATATATCTTCTGAACTTCTCAATGTTCTCAATACAAACGAGCTTTGTGTTTCCCAGCAGGGTTTTGACTGCAGAAATTACGGTATCCTTGATGGTATTCCTGCAGCAAAAGAGCTTATGTCAAATATGCTTCAGGTAAAGCCCGAGCAGGTTTTTGTAGGCGGCAACTCCAGCCTTAATATGATGTTTGATACAATCTCCTGTTTTATGACAACTCCCATTGTTGAGGGATGCGAGCCCTGGTTCAATGTACCCGACAGAAAGTTTCTCTGTCCCGTACCCGGTTATGACCGTCATTTTTCAATTACACAGTACTACGGCTTCCAGATGATTACTGTTCCTATGAACGAGGATGGCCCCGATATGGATATGATCGAGGAGCTTGTTGCTTCTGATGCTTCCATCAAGGGTATCTGGTGTGTTCCCAAGTATTCAAACCCCACAGGTATCACATTCTCTGACGAAACAGTTCGTCGTTTTGCAAACCTCAAACCCGCAGCAAAGGATTTCCGCATTATGTGGGATAATGCTTACTGCATTCACGATATTGAGGACGAAACAGATAACCTTCTCAACCTTATGGAAGAGTGCGAGAAAGCAGGCAACCCTGACCTTCCCATCATTTTCTCTTCCACTTCCAAGGTAACTTTCCCCGGTGCAGGTATTGCTGCTCTCGGTACATCCGCAAACAACCTTAAGGTACTCAAGACCCGTTACACAGCACAGACAATCGGTGCTGATAAGCTCAATATGCTCCGTCACCTTATCTTCTTCAAGAACTTTGATGGTCTTAAGGCTCATATGGAGAAGCACAAGGCAATCCTCAAACCCCGTTTTGATGTTGTTATCAATAAGTTTAACGAGCATCTTGCAGAGCTTGAAATTGCAAACTGGACTACACCTCGCGGCGGTTACTTTGTAAGTATCGATGTTTTCCCCGGCACAGCAAAGAGCGTAGAGAAGATGTGTTCCGCAGCAGGTCTTGTACTCACAGGTGCAGGTGCAACATATCCTCTTGGTGTTGACCCTGAGGATAAGAACATCCGTATTGCACCTTCTTATCCCACGGTTGAAGAACTCAAGCTTGCTATGGATGTGTTCTGCACATGTGTGCGCATCTGTGCTATCGAGAAAATGCTTGGCTGATTTATCTTAAAACAACTTTTCTCTTAAAGTCACAATGTGACAAATGTCTGTGTTTTTTGGCATAAACATTGACTTTTTTATCAAAAAAACATATAATAACTCTGTTATGCTTGGTTTATATTCTGAGTAAACAGAGTTATTTTTTTATACGGAGGTCCGAATAATGAAAAGACTTGGTAAACCCGTCGCAATCATTATTGCATTGGTAATCCTTATTTTCTCTGTTCTTTCTGTTTTTGGCTACAGCTATTATGCAGGCGACAAGAAAGTTACAGTGTTTAACGGATTCGGCAGCCTTGATTGGGGTATTGATGCAAGTGGCGGCACAAAAATCGCCATTACTCCTGCTACAGCAGATGAATTAGCAGCAGTCGCAGATACATTGGAGACACGTGCAGCTTTGTATGGTCTTACAGAATATCAGCTTTATATTGATAACGTAAATAAGGATGTAATTTTTGTACTTCCCGTAAGCATCAACAGCGACTATACTTCCGGCGAGGTTGTTTCTTACATCACATCCTACGGTCAGTTTGCATTGCGTGCAGGCGACAAATACACAAGTGTGTTTGTAGATTCCACAGGTGGTGCTGTTTTCAGTGTACCTAAAGATGAAACAGCAGAAAACTGTCTTCTCACCAGCAGATATGTAACCGGTTCTTCTACCTATACTTACAACGACTACGATTACATCGAGGTTAAGTTTAACGAGGAGGGTGCTTCCATCCTTTCTGATATCACAAACCCAGACACAGGTGCTTTCTATAATCAGAAGGTATCCATCTGGCTTGACGATGTTATGATTGCAAACCCTGATGTTACAGAATCCTTCGAGGGCGGCGAGTTTTCTTTCTCCAACGAGCATATGACTGCAGATAAGGCAAAGCTCATCTCTGCGGTTATTTCTTCAGGCACAATGCCCTGCGAAATTACCGTTTCAGGCTATGGTGATATTCCTTCTGCACTCGGTAAGGGTGTAACAGAGCTTGTGTTCTGGGCAGGCGTGGTTGCACTTCTGTTTATTGCATTCACACTTATCTATAAATTCAGAGTTGCAGGTGTAGTTTCTGTACTTATGCTTTTAATGCAGTTCGCTTCAATCCTTGCAATACTCACAGGCTTTGTTGGCGGTGGTCATACATTTATGATGACTGTACCCGGCGCTGCTGCTTTTGCACTTTCAGTAATGCTTACAGTATTCAGCTGTTATGTTATTTCTGCAAAAACTAAAGAAAACCTCACACTTGGCACAGACGTGGATTCAGCGATTGCAAAGGGTATCTCTTCTGCAAAAACTCTGATTTTCGATATGTCTTTCGTTGTGGCAGTTGTTTCACTTGTGGGTTGGTTTGTATTCGGTACATCCAATTTTGCAATATCCCTCTTCGGAAACTCTGCAGCAGGTGGCATCTGCAGCTTCTGCAAGGTAATGTTTGCAGGCTCTGTGCTTAACTTCATCACTGGTTATGTATTGCCTCAGTTTGTGTTAAGAAGTCTTCTCAGCTTCAAGGCTCTTTCCAAGGCTTCAATGTTCGGAGGTGCAGATAATGAAAATTAATTTCAGCAAACTTTTTAAGTCAACTCTTATTGCTGCTGCAGCCGTAACAGTAATCGGTGTTCTTTTGCTTGTGATTTTTGGTGGCAAAACAGCCGCTACCTATACAATGCAGAATCTTCGAATCAGCCTTTTTGTAAAGGCTTTTGTAGCTTCCGTTCTTGTACTTGCTGCTACTATGTTGTACTTTATCATCCGTTTTAAGAAAAACGGTGTTTTCCTTGGCCTTTACACAGCTATGAGTGCTGTAATCAGCGCAGTTGTGGCATTTTCAGTGTGTGTAATCTGCAGAGCACCTTTGGGCGAACTTACCTTTGCACTGATGCTTCTTGCTGTTATGCTTTCTTACATTACAGCTGTAGTATTTGTTAACAACTTTTCTGCAAAGAATACATCCCGCAAGAAGAGCGCTGCAGTAGCAGACGACAACTACACAACAGCAGCTGACAAGACCTGGGCAGTGCTCCGTTATCTTGTAACAGTAATCTGCATTGTGCTTGTTGCAGCATTTGTTATTGCCCTCATTTTTGCAGTTAAGGCTGTGCCTTTCTATGCTCTGCCTGCAATTTTTGTAACAGTATTCTCTGTAATTCAGACAATCGCTGTTGGCTGCAAATTTTATTCAGCAAAGGTTTGATATAATATAATTATCGGGCGGTTTATCCGCCCGATGTTTAATTTAGGCGCAAACTCACAATATATTGTCAAAGGATAATGTATATGTCACTGATTAATGTTAAAGACCTGAGTCTTGGATATGAAAACAAGTCAGTTATCAGTAACGTGACCTTTTCGGTAAACGAGGGAGATTACCTGTGCGTGGTAGGTGAAAACGGCTCGGGTAAAACTACTCTCATAAAGGGTCTTTTGGCACTGATACCAAAACTTGGAGGAACAATTGAATATGCCGATGATCTGTGCAGAAACCAGATAGGTTATCTTTCCCAGAGATATGATAATAAGATGGATTTTCCTGCATCAGTAAGCGAGATTGTTATGTCGGGTTTTCTTAATAACCGACGTTTCGGTTTCGGATATTCTTCACTGCAAAAGAAAAAAGCTCATGAGATTATGGAGCAGGTGGGGGTTGATAACCTGCATAAGTGTAATTTTTCTGCGCTTTCAGGTGGTCAGCAACAAAGAGTGCTTCTTGCACGTGCCCTCTGTGCTGCAAAGAAGCTGATTCTCCTTGATGAGCCCACATCTGCACTTGACCCCATAGCAACAGCAGAGTTTTATGCTTTGGTAAAGAAGCTCAATAACAGCGGAATTACTGTAATTATGGTTTCTCACGATGTTACTGCGGCTGTAAGGAATGCATCCCACATCCTTTGCCTTACATCAAAAGAGAATTTCTTCGGTACAACTCACAACTTCATGCATTCTGAAACAGGCAGAAAAATGTTGGTTTCCGATTGTCCCTGCGACGATTGTCAGCATATGTGCAAAGGGGGACAGGGGAATGCTTAACATTTTCAACTACACTTTTATGGTGAATGCCGTAATAGTAGGTGTGCTCATTGCAGTTTGCTGTGCACTTCTCGGTGTTGTGCTTGTGCTCAAGCGATATTCGATGATTGGCGACGGCTTATCTCACGTAGGATTCGGAGCCTTGTCTGTAGCTGCTGTCATGAACATTTCTGCACCTGTGTATTTCTCTCTGCCTGTGGTGATGATATCTGCTTTCTTCTTGTTGCGGATAACCGATAACAGCAGAATCAATGCAGATGCAGCTATTGCTGTAATATCAAGTTCTGCTCTTGCAATCGGTGTTTTTCTTGCAAGTGTCAACGGCACAAACATCAATCTTCAGCAGTATATGTTTGGTTCAATATTGAGCATAAGCAAAACTGATATTATCGTAAGTTGTGTGCTTTCTGTAATGGTGATTGCTATGTATGTGCTTTTCTACAACAAGATTTTTGCCATCACTTTTGACGAAACATTCTCAACTGCAACGGGTATCAACACCAAGCTCTACAATACAGTAATTTCCTTGCTTACAGCTGTTACCATTGTAATAGGTATGAGAATGCTTGGTACCCTGCTTATTTCCGCAATGATTATTTTTCCTGCACTTACATCCATGCGGGTGTGCAAACGTTTTATTACAGTTATAATCACAGCGGTTTGTGTTTCAGTATTCTGTGTAACAGCAGGACTCTTCACATCTTTCACCTGCGAGGGGATTCCCGTAAGCTCAACTATAGTTATCTATAATCTTGCGGTTTTTGTGCTGTTTATGCTCATATCCCTTGCAAAGAAAATCTTTAACAAAAAATAATATACACAAACAACAATGCACAGGATTTTTCGGTATCCTGTGCATTTTTATATTATATTTTCTGCATAAGGGAACTCGCTTTTTTTCAAGGATTCCAAGCGAACAACTGCCTTGTTGCAGGCAGATAAAAGCGCTACTAAATCTTCATTCGCAATGTATATTTCAAAACTTGCAATTTCTGCGCTGATTTCGTCTACGTAATCGTGATACAGAAGCATATCGATGTATTTTTCGTTTTGTTTCCATTCTTCATTTGCAGCAGATGCAAGTATAAGTGCATAGTCGGTATCTCCGTTTTCGTAGTATTCCGATACTTTCTCAATTTTCTCTGTAATACTGTCTGCACATTTTGTGATGTACAGAAATTCACAACTGCAGACGATGCCTGTTATCAGCAGCAATATCAGTGCAATCTTAACTCTTTTCATTCTTGCCACTCTTTCTGATAATGCTGTAATCCTGCAGTCTGTTTACAGTCATAATCATAACATCCTTAAGTTCGGTTTTTTCTTTTTCGAGCGTCTTGTTAATCCAGAGTTTATCAATCCCGCATATAGCCATTGAAGATTTAAGATATTCTCCGTCACTTACCACAACTGTTTCGAGTCCCGCGTCGGAAAGGGGAATGGATAAATCTTTAGCTGTGGGTGTTCTTTTTTCGGGTTTCAGCAGAAGGCTTATTTGCCCGTTTGTTTCTATAATGCAGTACTCTACATCGTTTATGTTGAACACCCCTTGTTGCCTGAGTAAAACCGACAAATCCTCTGTTGTAAGCCTCAAACTCCGCAGCATATTCTGGTCAAGCTGACCGCCTTTGATTATAAGTTCAGGTTTGCCGCAGACAAGGTTTCGCAGCATAGGAATTTTCAGCATAAGAACACTTATGAAAATCTCTGCACAGATGAGAATCAGCACGGGAACAATTCCCGACAAAAGCGGCTGTGAGGTGTTCTGCATAGGAATGGATGCAATATCGGCAATAATCATAGTAATAACAAGTTCAGAGGTCTGCATATCGCTTAATTGGCGTTTGCCCATTATACGTATTGCGGCTATAACAAAAATGTAGAGAAGAACTGTTCTGATAGCAGTAATAATCATAGTTTCACCCGCTAATGTTTTCTCCCGATTCAGGGTAATTTATACAGCAGAAAATCCCAATATTCTGCTATGAAATAATATAATTCAATTTTTGCATATTTTTTGCATATATTTTCTAAAAAGTCTTTTATTTTGCGAATCTATGAGTTATAATATACTGTGAATAATTGTTATTATATAAGTTATATCTAATATAGAAACAAAACTATTCAATCAGGAAAAACTTTTCAGATACAGAGGTGTTATTTGTGGCCGCACAGTTTTCAGTTTCACTTGCCAAAATGATTAAAGAAAGTCAGCTTGAGCCTTTATATATGCCGGGTGACCCCGAAGAGATAAATATTGTCTCTATGGATATTGACAGACCCGGTCTAGAGCTTACAGGATATATGGACTTTTTTGACGAAAACAGAGTAATCGTTTTCGGACTTACCGAGTTTTCTTATCTTGGCCAGTTTGATGATGAAACCCAGTTTGAGATGATTGACAGACTGTTTTCAAAGCATCCACCTGCAATCATCATCGCAAGAAGCCTTCAGCCTTCTGATGCAATAGTGCGCTCTGCAGAGAAGAACGGTGTACCCATTCTCCGCTCTTCAGAAACCACATCTGCAATTTCAGCATCTCTCATCACATTCCTCAATGCTGTACTTGCTCCCAGAATTACACGCCACGGCGTGCTGGTTGAAGTTTACGGTGAAGGTGTGCTCCTTATCGGCGACAGCGGTGTCGGTAAATCCGAAATCGCTGTTGAACTTATCAAGCGCGGACATCGACTCATCGCAGACGATGCTGTTGAAATCCGCAGAGTTTCAAACAGAACTCTGGTTGGTTCTTCACCCGAGAACATCCGTCACTTTATTGAGCTTCGCGGTATCGGTATCATCAATGCAAGACGTATTTTCGGTATGGGTGCTGTAAAGCTCACAGAGAAGATCGATATGGTTATCAATATGGAGCAGTGGGATACTGAGAAGGTTTACGACCGAATTGGTATGGATAACACATATACAGAGATTATGGGTATTCAGGTGCCTATTATGACAATCCCTGTTAAGCCCGGCCGTAACCTTGCTATCATTATCGAAGCAGCTGCTATGAATAACAGACAGAAGAAGATGGGCTACAATGCAGCACAGGAGCTTCTTCAGAGCCTTGGTATGGATGTCAGCGAAGAAAACATCCAGAACAAGAAAGTTGACACAGGGTGGGGAATCTGATGAATATTGTTGCAGACCTGCACACCCACACCATTGCGTCTGTACACGCTTATGCTACAGCTCTTGAAATGATTCACGAAGCAGCCCGAATCGGACTTCGTGCTTTTGCCATAACCGACCACGGAGAGAGTATGCACGGTGTACCTCATCCTTATTATTTCCTCAACATCCATGCAATTCCCAGAGTTTACGAGGGAGTAAGGGTGATTAAGGGAATCGAAGCAAATATTGTTGATTCAAAAGGTACTCTTGATGCTGACGAGCAGATTCTTTCAAATATTGATTTTTGCATTGCATCTCTTCATATGCCCACATACAAGGACAAAGTTTCTGTCAGAAAATGCACTGAAGCTTATCTTGCTGTGGCAGAGAATCCTTACGTCAACGTAATTGCTCATTCAGGCTCACCGTATTTTAAGTATGATTACGAAACCGTAATCAAAAGATTCGCAGAAGTTGGCAAACTTATCGAAATCAACAATGCTTCAATCAAGCATAAGCCTGATTTTTATCCCAACTGTGTAGAGATAGCAAAGCTTTGTATGAAGCACGGCTGTCGTGTATGTGTTGATACAGACGCTCATTTTGTTACCCAGCTGGGCAGAGCCGACGAAGCACTTGCAATGCTTGAAAGCATAGGATTCCCCGAGGAGTTGGTTGTAAATGCTAACTGGGCGAATTTTACAGAATATCTTAAAGAGAACAACATCCCCATAAACTGATGGAGGTTTTATGATTAAAGAAGATTTTATTTCTCAGGTCATAGCCACGGGCGCTGAATGTGTAGCCGATTCACCTATGAAAGAGCACACCACATTCAAAGTTGGCGGTCCTGCAGATTTCTATATAACAGTAGACAACACAGAAGAGCTAACAAAGGTGCTATCTCTGTGCAGAGCAAATAAAGTGCCTTATATGTTTATTGGCAACGGCAGTAACCTGCTTGTGAGCGATGAAGGTCTTCGTATGGCGGTCATCCGTTTGAGTGGTGATTTCAGAAACATTACATCAAGTGATAATGTAGTACGTTGCGGTGCAGGTGCAACCCTTGCAAAACTTTGCACCTTTGCACAGCAGAATTCACTTGCAGGTCTTGAGTTTGCTTTTGGAATTCCGGGTACAGTAGGCGGTGCGGTTTATATGAACGCTGGCGCTTACGGAGGCGAGATGAAAGATGTGCTTCTTAACGTAACACATCTTACTCCTGCAGGTGAGGTTGTAACTGTTCCTGTATGTGAACTTGACCTTGGTTATCGTCACAGCATCTACAAGACCAACGAGTGCATTGTGCTCTTTGCAGAGTTTTCACTTACACACGGCGATAAGGATGATATAAAGACTCTTATGGATGACATTATGAACAGACGTGTTACCAAGCAGCCTTTGGAGTTTCCTTCTGCTGGCAGTGTGTTCAAACGTCCCGAGGGAGCATTTGCAGGTGCGCTAATCGAGCAGTGCGGCCTTAAAGGCACAGCGGTGGGTGGCGCACAGGTAAGCCCTAAACATTCAGGTTTTATTGTGAATGCGGGTGGAGCCACTTGTCAGGATGTACTCCAGCTTATTGCTCTTGTGCAGAAAACCGTTAAAGAAGAAACAGGATATGATCTGGAAAGAGAGATTATTTATCTCAGCTGATTTCCGAATGGAGAAAATATTATGGAATTTATAATTATCACAGGTCTTTCGGGTGCAGGTAAATCCCACGCTCTGAGAGCCTTGGAAGATATAGGCTTTTATTGTGTAGATAACATTCCTCCCGCAATGCTGTTTACACTTCACGAACTTTGCGAGAAATCAAATGATTCCCGAATGCACAGAGTTGCAGTAGTTGTTGATGTACGCGGTGGTGAAGTTTTCGATTCATTGTTTGAGGAATTCCGCAAATTCAATGCAGAAGGCAAAAAATACAAGATTCTTTTCCTTGATGCAAAGAGTGATGTGCTTCTTATCCGTTACAAGGAAACCCGTCGTAAGCATCCTCTTGCAGAAAGCTTTGAGGGTAGCACAACTGAAGATGCAGTATTGCTTGAAAAAGAGCTTATGAAGCCTTTCAAAGCAAAGGCTGATTATATCATCGATACCTCATATATGGCGCTCAAACAGCTGAAAGAACGTGTAACCACTATGTTTGCAGGAGATTCTGATGAGGGATTCATCGTAACCTGCCTTTCTTTCGGCTTTAAATACGGAATCCCCTTGGAAGCAGACCTGCTCTTTGATGTGCGCTGTCTGCCCAATCCTTTTTACATCAAAGAGCTTAAAGAGCTTACAGGTCTCGATGAATCGGTAAGAGAATATGTTCTCAAATTTCCCGAAACCCAGGGGTATGTAGAAAAACTTCTTGCTTTGCTTGACTATTCTCTGCCTATGTACAAGGAAGAGGGTAAGAGTGAGCTTGTTGTTGCAATCGGCTGCACAGGCGGCAAGCACAGAAGTGTTACCCTTGCAAGGCTTATAAACAGCCACCTTATCGAGAAGGGTCAGAAGTCCACACTTCATCATCGTGATATCTGGAAAGCTTAAACCCTACAGTTGTTATAAATTACAGGAGAGAAGAAGATGTCTTTTTCCCACGAAGTAAAAAAAGAATTAGCAAAGTCTGACAGCGGCGTATATGCGCAGGAGTTTGCAGAGTGTTATGGTCTTATGCTTTTTGCTCGTCCTTTCAGCTCAAACGAGATTAAACTTAAAACCGAGTCTATAAGCGTTGCAGAAAGATATATTAGCCTTACCACAAAACTCTTCGCGGCCTTGATTGAAAAACAGTCAACCTTAAAGGCAAACAGAGATTTTATCAATCTTCACACCATAAGTCTGATTCTGCCCGATGATTGTAAAAGAATCTACACAGCTTTCGGTTATGACGATAAAACTCCAACCTTAAGGCTCAATCGTGCAAATTTTGAGGATGACCTGTGTATAAGCTCATTCTTAAGAGGCGCATTTATGTCTTGCGGCTCTGTCAATGACCCCCTCAAAAACTATCATCTTGAGTTTTGTGTGGGATTCAAGAATCTTTCAAACGATCTTTGCACATTGCTTTCAGAGATTGAGGAGTGCAATCTTACTCCCAAAACAATTCTGCGAAACGGCTCATACGTTGTATATCTTAAAGACAGTGAGCAGATAACTGACCTGCTCACATATATGGGTGCATCAGGCTGTGCAATGGATATTATGAATGCCAAGGCATACAAAGAGCTTCGCAATGCCACAAACAGACGTACAAATTCCGAACTTGCAAACATCAATAAAACTGCCCAGGCAGCGGCTCGTCAGCTTGCAGCTATCGAGAAAATCGAGGCAGAAGACGGACTCAGATCTTTGCCCGATCAGCTTTATGAAATTGCTGTTCTGCGCAGAGATAATCCCGAACTTTCTTTGCGTGCTCTGGGTGAACTGCTTGAACCGCCCATCAGCCGAAGCGGCGTGAATCACAGACTTATGAAGATTGTTGAGATTGCAGAATCCGCAGAAAATTAATAGACATTCTATTACATAAATTCAGTAACACGGAGGATATTATGAA
The DNA here is from genome assembly GCA_937875885.1 of uncultured Clostridia bacterium. Taxonomy (GTDB): domain Bacteria; phylum Bacillota; class Clostridia; order Oscillospirales; family Acutalibacteraceae; genus Ruminococcoides. Next base: position 13,389 of record CALEIO010000136.1, read on the forward strand.
CAACCAGGTTCCTCAGGATAAATTCAAAGATATGGATTACGAAACAGCTATCGGAAAACTCAATTCGCTCATCGGTATTCTTGAGCGTTCAGAGGGAACCTTCGATGAGCTCATCGAGGTATATAAGGAAGCGTTTGAGTACTATAATTATTGCAGCGAGTATTTAAGCGGTGCTGCTGTGAAAATCAAAGAACTCAATGCAAAACTTGCAGGTATGAAAAATAAAGGGGAGGATAACTGATATGTCTTCTTCACCGGTTATGATTGAAAACGCTCTTTCTGATTATCTCGGCAGAACAGACGAGCATTACGGCATTCTTTATGAATCAATGAAATATTCTGTAGGTGCAGGGGGCAAACGTGTAAGACCTATGCTTACACTTGAGTTTGCAAGAGTTTGCGGAGGTAATCCCGAGTCTGCAATTCCTTTTGCCTGCGCAGTCGAGTTTATCCACACATATTCTCTCATCCACGATGATCTCCCTTGTATGGATGATGACGATATGCGCCGTGGTAAACCTGCTAACCACATCGTTTACGAAGAGGATACAGCTCTGCTTGCAGGCGATGCTCTCCAGAGCCTTGCTTTTGAGGTTATGCTCTGTGACGAAACTCTTCAGAACGTTTCACCGGACAGAGCCGCAAAGGCAGCCTGCATCCTTGCAAAATGCTGTGGTGCAGATGGTATGGTAGGCGGTCAGGTTGTAGACCTTCAGTATGAAAACAAAACCGCAACAGAAGATATAATCAGCAAAATGCATCTGCTCAAAACAGGAGCACTCATCAAGGCTGCATGCCTTATGGGTTGTGTTGTTGCAGGGGCAAATGAAGCAAAGCTTTCTGCAGCTGCAAAGTATGCAGATTGCATCGGTCTTGCATTTCAGCTTGTGGATGATGTGCTTGATGTTACATCCACAACCGATGAACTCGGCAAGCCTGTTAATTCTGATGTTGATAATAACAAATCTACCTTGGTTTCACTTCTTGGAATTGATGAATGCTTAAATCGTGCACAGGACCTTACAAATCAGGCAATTGCTGCGCTTGATTCCTTTGAGGGTGACACCACATACCTCAAGGAGTTTGCACTCAAACTTCTGAACAGAAAGAACTGAGACAAAGGTTTGTTTAGATAATTCCTGCCTTCGCAGGACTACGAGGACTTATTTATGGACAACAATAATTTTCCTATCCTGGAAAAAATAAAATCTCCCGACGATATTAAGAAACTTAAGACAGAAGAGCTGGAAGCACTTTGCGAAGAGGTGCGTCGTAAGCTTATTCTTGTTGTTTCCGAAAACGGCGGACATCTGGCACCTAACCTGGGTGTAGTAGAGCTTACTGTGGCAATGCACTATGTGTTTAATTGCCCCCAGGACAGCTTTGTGTGGGATGTTGGTCATCAGTGCTACACCCATAAAATGCTTACAGGCAGATATGACCAGATTCATACAATCCGCAAAACAGGCGGTCTTTCCGGCTTCCCGAGAAGATACGAAAGCCCCTGCGATGCTTTTGGAGCAGG
>CALEIO010000137.1 GCA_937875885.1 uncultured Clostridia bacterium
GCAGTTGGGAAGACAGGAGCCCGCCGAAATTTCAATGCATCGGTTGTAGCCTCCGTCGGAGGTGTGGATGTAGCATTTATTATCCTTTGCGGGAGCCTCTGCTCTGGTAGTGTAATCTGACATGTACATCATCCTTCCGATAAAAAATGAGCTGCTCCGTGTGACGATTACGGAGCAACTCAAAGCTTTATCTGTTTTTTTGTGCGGTTTGCGGTCCACACTTATAATTTTAGAGCAAAAAATCCGCAATGTCAACGGGGTGTGTGCTTACTGTACTTATATGAGGACTGTAAGCAAAAAATGCATTAAATTTATAAGTGTAATCCTGAACACAGGTCTTCAATTGAAAAATTTTGATTTTATATCTTCATCTGTTGCATTTTCGTTACCCCAGCGTAAATTTTCCTTTATAGTGCCTGAGAAAAGTTGATTCTTTTGAAGCACCATACCAACGGCATTTCTCAGATTTTCAATCTTGTAATCTTTGACGTTTACACCGCCAACTTTCACTTCACCGCTGAATGTATCATAAAGGCGAGGGATAAGCCGGACAAGGGTGGTTTTTGCACTGCCTGTGCCACCGATGATGCCGATTGTTTCGCCTGAATTTATCTTGAGGTTAACGTCAGAAAGGCACAGCTTCTGCATATCGCCTGAATAGCTGAAGTTAACATCTCTGAATTCAATGGAGCCGTCCTTCACTTCTGTTTCTGGCTCTTCGGGATTTGCAAGGTCTGGAACTTCGTCCAGTACTTCTGTAATACGCTCTGCAGATGCTCTGGACATGGTTATCATAATGAAAATCATTGAGAGCATCATAAAGTTCATCAGAATCTGGGATGCATATGTGAACATACTTGTAAGCTCACCTTTTGTAAGTTCTCCTCCTACAATAAGATTAGCGCCTACCCAGGAGATGAGCAGCATACAGGCATACACACACAGAAGCATCAGAGGAGCGTTGAGAGCAACAAGGGTGTCTGCCTTGATAGCAATGCTGTAGATGGAGTTTGAAACATCTGCGCATTTTTCGATTTCATAGTCTTCACGTACAAAGGATTTTACAACTCTTGCACCGCGTAAGTTTTCCTGAACAACACGGTTGAGGTCATCAAGTTTTTTGAAAAGTTTGATAAACTTAGGGAATGCAAGTTTTATAAGCAGTGCAGTACCTACTGCAAGTACAGGCACAACACAAAGGAATACTGTGCCCAGGCTTGGGTGAATGTAGAAAGCCATAATGAAAGAGAAAACAATCATCAGCGGACAACGTACTGCAATGCGGATGAGCATCTGGTAAGACATCTGCACATTTGTTACGTCTGTTGTCAGACGGGTGATGAGAGATGAAGAAGAGAATTTGTCGATGTTCTTGAATGAGAAATTCTGAATTGAGAAGAACATATCTCTTCTTAGGTTTTTTGCAAAGCCTGTGGAAGCTTTTGCTGCAAAGTCGCCCGAAAGTGTGCCGAATATCATAGAGATTATGCAGCACAGCACAAGCAGAAGCCCGAGATTAATCAGGTTTTCTGAATTGCCAACAACCTGACCGGCAGCATTTTTGTACTCGATGCCTGTGTTGATAAGCTTTGCAACAATAAGGGGAATTATAACTTCCATAAGAACTTCTCCTGCAATAAACAGGGGAGCAAGCAAAGAAGCAAGTTTATATTCCCTAACACTTCTGAGAAGTTTTTTTATCATACATATACCTCCTTGTTACATTATACAGTAATTATACTATACAATTATAGTTTTGAGATTTTTAATGTCAAGATGATAAAGGCGAAATTGGTGCTGGCAGCATAATTATTTACGATTCCTTAATAAAAAAGCACCGACACACAGTGAGTGTCGGTGCGGATTTTATTTGATAGATGTAATTGATGAGATATCGTAGGGAGTTGTCTGATACACAAAGTAGTTGAGCCAGTTGGAGTAGAGCAGATTTGCGTGGCTTCTCCAGCTTACGATGGGAGCTTTTGTATCATCGTCATTCGGGAAATAGTTCTTGGGCACAGAGATGGGTTTGCCTGCAGTCTTATCGCGGATGTACTCGTTGTTGAGGGTTTCTGCATCGTACTCAGAGTGACCTGTGATGAAAATCTGTCTGCCCTGCTTTGTGCCTACAGCATAAACGCCTGCTTCCTCGGAAGATGCCAGAATTTTAAGCTCGGGGAGAGCTTCGATATCTTCTCTGTTTACAGTGGTGTGACGTGAATGGGGAACCATAAATACATCGTCAAAGCCACGGAAGAGGATGGACTGCTTGTAGTCAGCAGTGTGGGGGAATACTCCGAAGAGCTTCTCGGGAAGGGGTTGTTTGTTGATGCCGTAGTGGTAATAAAGAGCAGCCTGTGCACCCCAGCAGATGTGGAATGTGGAGGTTACGTTTGTTTTTGTCCACTCCATAATCTCACACAGCTCATCCCAGTATTCAACCTCTTCAAAGGGAAGATTCTCTACAGGGGCGCCTGTGATAATCATTCCGTCAAACTTTTTGTCCTTGATATCGTCAAAAGTTTTGTAGAAACGGAAAAGGTGATCTGTGGAAGTGTTCTTGGATTTGTAGCTTCTTGTGTGAATAAATTCGATCTCTACCTGCAGAGGAGAGTTGCCAAGTAAACGTGCAAGCTGGGTTTCTGTTGCAATCTTTGTGGGCATCAGGTTGAGAATGGCAATCTGCAGAGGACGGATGTCCTGGGTGATAGCTCTTGTCTCGGTGATAACAAAGATGTTTTCATCACAAAGGGTTTGTGTTGCAGGTAAATCGTTGGGAATTTTGATAGGCATAAAATTTCCCCCTTTCGTATATGTTATGTGGATTGGATGTCTGATTAAACAGCAGCGAGTGCGTTTTCGATGTCAGAGATAAGGTCCTCTGCAGCTTCGATACCGCAGGAAACGATTTCTTCGTTTTCTGTAAGATATGAACGCCAATCATTATCGGTAAGAATATAGCCAATCTGGTCATTTGTTATACCGAATACGATAAGTTTTCTGTCTGTTGCATCAGCAAATGGTGTGTAATTCCATTCTGTGCCGAGCCATGATTCTTCTGCAGAAATTGCACCGCCGAATGCGATTTCGGGAGCAAGTTCACCGGGAACAAGAGCGATTGCAAGCTTGTTGCCGAGTTCCATATAACCAACTTCCGAAGGAGTCTGATAATCAAGACCGTCTTTAACAACAGCGTTTGTAAGAAGACCGCCTCTTGCAGCGAGCTTGAAGATTGAGTTATTAACAGTTACGAATGTTTCCTTGAATCTGATGCTGAGAATGGGTCTGATTTCTTCATCGTTATTAACGGACATTGCAAGTTTGCCGAGAAGATAACCGTAAGTAACCAATCTTGCATATCCTTCGTCATCAGGATATTTTTCAAGATAATAAGGATCAGCAACAAGATCTGCGGGATACTCTGATGAAATAGCGAGTTCTGCGCCGAGAATCATCATAAAGTTTGCTTTTGCATTCTTATTGATATATTCTTCCATATAGTAGGGATAGTCACCTGTAACCATTGTACCTGCAGCACCGTTACCTACGCAATGAATAGGAAGATTTACAATCCATGTTTCCT
>CALEIO010000138.1 GCA_937875885.1 uncultured Clostridia bacterium
ATGCGCGAAACGGACACGCCCTACACAGCGAATGTGCCGCCCATAGCGATAAGGTCCGGGCGGTTCTTGCTCGTAAGGTCGAACGCCTGGCGCTTTCGCCATCCTTCCGTCTTTGCATGGTCTCCATTGATGAGAACCTCAGGGACCTTCAGTCCGCGATATTCCGGAGGACGCGTATACTGCGGTGCTTCCAGCAGACCTTCCGCACCGAAACTCTCGCGCGCCGTCGCCTCTGCCCCTCCGCCAAGGACGCCGGGAAGGAGCCGCACGACGGAATCGACAATCGCCGCCGCCGGAATCTCACCTCCGGGAAGCACAAAATCACCAATTGAAATCTCGTCGGTGACAAGGGTCTTCACCCGTTCATCAATCCCCTCATAATGTCCGCACAGAATGATGATGTTGCCTTTGATAGCGTTGGCAGCGGCTGAATCGGGACGCTCGGTGTACTTTATCTTCGGAAAAGGATTGAACCATTTTTTTGGATAAATTGCTTCTACAAGGCTTTGCTGATTCATTGCCAGGGAGTCTACCTTGACGTTGTTTATTCGTCTGGTGATGGAATCAAGGAGTTTCTTGTCCACCTTATCCTCCATATAGCACAGCACTACATCGGCTTTTGAGGTACGGCTTACAGAGAAAGGCTTTACCGTAAAGTTTACGTCTCTGATTCTCCGCCTGATAAGGGCAATGTTACTTATGATTGTTTCAACAAAGCCGTCCTTGCTGCCTCGCATTACCTTGTCGTTGTCAGGCTCTGAAGTCTGACGCTGGGGATAAGTGCGGGTATCCATCATAATTGCACAGTCAAAACCGTCAACAAACAAAGCAGAAATACCGCTTAAGATATTCTGAATGATAGTGTGAGGATTCCTTTCTGTGTTCACCTCAAGATAGGGTACGCAGTTTTGTGTGAATGTTTCTGCATCTGCAAGAAGATTCTGGTCATTGAGGGAGTAGAAGTTTGTCAGTATCTTGCCTACGACTCCGTCTTTGACAAGCCCGTCTATGGCATAGATGCGGGCAATCCTGCCGCAGATTACAATATCTCTGCGCAGTATGTCAAAGCTTTCGTCTGCTCTCAATAGCTTGTCAAAGAGTGTAGTGTTGCTTTTTATGTCTTTGCTTATAGTGTTTTGGTTATTCATATTTTCACCCTGAAATATTTTACCCCTGTTTACAGATTTTATGAAAATTATAGGTTAATGACAAATTGCTGATAATTTCATTATATAGATTTTAGCAACAGGTTAATTTATGAAACTTATGTATTGGAAAGTAGGGTGTGTTTTGATTGACAATATATTCTTCAAGTGATACAATTTTATTAATAGTATATTAATTGGTATGATATGTAATTGTTAGTTGTTTTCTGATGAGAACACAATTACATCGTTTGCTGATTATGTGAAAGGTGGTTGTATGATGAAGAATAAGTTTCAGTTAAGAGAATGTGTGATGGCTTGCATCAAAGCGTTGCAGTTGCTGTCACTTTTTGTTTGGACAATAATTCTTAAAGATACTAATGCATATTACAGCGTTTATGTGCTTTGTGCTCTGGTTGGTACCTTCTGCTTTTTTGACAATACCAAATCTGACCGAACACTTTCAAAAAAGAAAAATTTGGTTGTTACAATCGCAGCCGGCATTTTCAGTATGTTGGTGGTTATTGCAAATTATGATGTTTATCTGCCTTTGAATTCTACCAATATACTTAATATACCCTTTTCTTTGTTAGGTGGCTTGTTTGTTGGCAAGAATATCCTCAAGTGGGCTTGTGATGTGTTCCCTCTGAAAGCGGATTGTGAAGTAATTGCCAAGCAGAGAAAACATCCTTTGAGATTCTTTTTTATTACCTTTGGAATTATTGTTGCAGTTGACCTTGTTTATCTGTTGCTTTATACATATCCAGGAGTTGTATCTGTAGACAGTATAAATCAGCTGACCCAGGTGTTTACAGATAACTACAGTAACCATCATCCCTTCTGGCATACAATAAATCTCAAGATTATTATTGAGATTGGTCTGGCATTATTCGGCAATATAAATGCGGCAGTTGCCTTGTATAGCGTGTGTACAGTTCTGTTTATGGCAGGAGCCTTTGCTTATGCAATGGTTACTCTGTATGAAGCCGGGGTGCCTAAAAAGGCTCTGATGATAATTTATGCTGTGTTTGCATTTATGCCCTACAATGTGGCATACAGCGTGAATATGTGGAAAGATGTAGGTTTTGCAGGAGTTTCATTGTTCCTTGTTGTTACACTTTACAGAATTTTCAAGAATATCGGGAAATACAGTTTCATAAATTATGCAATGCTTGTCTGCAGCGGTCTGGCTTTCAGCCTGTGGAGATCCAACGGTAAGTTGGCTTTTCTGGCAGCACTTGTGATTTTTGTTCTTGTACTCAGAAAGAAGCACGTAAAACTTACAGCGATTATGGCAGTTGTTTTTGTGGTATGCACCTTGCTTCAGGGACCGTTGCTTGCAGCCGTTGATATTAAGCAGACTCAGTATTGCGAACGACTTTCAATTCCTATGCAGCAGATTGCAAGAGTGATCACAGCAGGCTGTGAACTTACACAGGAAGAGGAAGAGCAGCTTTCAAAGATTATGGATGTTGAGAAAATTCCGACACTTTACAAAGAATATATTTCCGATCCGGTTAAAGATAATGTTACAAGAGTCGGTGATAAATACATTCAGGAGAACAAACTTGAATGCCTGAAACTTTGGGTAAAACTGGGACTTAAATATCCTCAGTATTATGCAGCGGCATTTGTGGAGCAGACCAAGGGTTACTGGAACGGAGGATATGATTACCTTGTGTACAGTACCATTGTTACAGAAAATGAGCTGGGGATAACAGAAGCTAAAGATAGCAGAATTGCTACAATGGCAGCAAATATGTATTTCTGGGCTTTTGATAAGCAGGAATTTGCGCAGCCCCTCAGCAGTATAGGTCTGCACGTGTGGATTCTGGCAGCAGTGTTTGTGGTAACATTCCTGCAAAGAAGAAGAGCAGAGATGCTTATTACACTGCCCATACTATTTATGGTTGCAACCCTTGTGATTGCAACACCCGTATTCTGTGAATTCAGATATTCTTACGGAGTATTCACAACTCTGCCCTTTATTCTTGGGGTAACACTCTTTAATATCCGCAAAAATACAATTCCCGAAACTGAAAAAATTCAGGAGGTAACCGAGAATGAATAAGATAGCAGTATTGCTTCCTTGCTACAATGAGAGCAAAACGATTGAGAAAGTAGTTAAGGATTTTAAGAACGTATTCAGTAATTCAGAGTATGATGTAACTATTTATGTTTACGATAACAATTCCTCTGACGGCACAGATAAAATTGCTGAAGCTGCAGGTGCTCAGGTAAGATATGAGTACAAGCAAGGTAAGGGTAATGTTATCAGAAGAATGTTTCAGGAGATTGATGCCGATTGCTACATTATGGCAGACGGTGACGACACCTATCCTGCAGAGAATGCTCCCGAAATGGCAGAGCTTGTGCTGAAAAAGAGCCGTGATATGGTAGTTGGTGACAGACTCTCTTCTACATATTTCACAGAGAACAAAAGACCTTTCCATAATATGGGAAACAGAGTTGTAAGAGCCAGCATCAACAGCCTTTTCAAGAGTGATATCAAGGATATTATGACCGGCTACAGAGCTTTCAGCAAACGCTTTGTAAAGTCTTTCCCAGTGCTTTCACAGGGCTTTGAAATTGAAACAGAAATGACAATCCACGCTATTCACAAGAATATGCTTCTCGATAATGTCATCATCGAGTATAAGGATCGTCCCGAGGGAAGTGTATCAAAGCTTAACACAATCTCTGATGGTATCAAGGTACTTAAAACTGTAGTAAGACTCTGGAAGAACTACAAGCCTCTTGGATTTTTCTCCTTGATTGCTCTGTTTTTGGTGCTAGCAGACTTTGCTGTTTTCATTCCCGCAGTACTTATTCCTTATATCAATACAGGTTGTGTAGATAATTTCCCCACACTGATAATCTGTGGATTCGTTGCTATGGCAGCATTGCTGTTCTTCTTTAGTGGTCTGTTGCTTGATGCTATCAGCAGCAAGGAGCGCCGCGAGTTTGAGTTCAGACTCCAGGTGCTTGAGCAGCTCGATAAAAAATAAATATTTCATAACAAAACACCGCAGTCGTGATTTTCAGGCTGCGGTGTTTTTGTTTATTGTAGTTCAGGATGAGGGTGTTTATGAGTAGTCTGTGTTTGGTGCGGGTGACGGTGGTTTAGTATAAATGAAAACACCTGTCTCGTTTGTTGTGGTGTGTGTGGAGTGAAAAGTATAATTCAATATAATATCGTCGTCAATATAGGAGTGCGTCTGCCAGTTAGTAATACTCAATTTAGTCGGATTTTTATTTATAGTTGTTGTGTCTGCCAAGTAAATACTTGACAAATAGCGAAATATCATATAGAATAAAATTAGAACAGATGTTCTAATAAAATGTTGAAAGGATGAGGATTTGACAAGTTTAGAATTTAGAAATGACCCTATGTTTTTGCGAAATCACTTTATGGGTGAAGGCACTTTTGAAATGCCAAAAATCAAAAAGGAAGAAGTAGACCTTGAAAATGTCGAACTTGTAGGTTATGATAAACTCAGCAGTAGTAGTGATAATCAGATAGTTCATTTTTTTCTTGATGATTATAAATTTGAAGTGATGTGGAATGACCCATTACCTCGAGTAGAAAAATTAAAATCTCATAAAGCGGTACTAGCTCCAAACTTTAGTGTTTATACTGAAATGCCTATGGCTATGAAGATTTATAACACCTTTCGTTCAAGGTGGTGTGGGGCATATCTTCAGTCAAATGGTGTTAAAGTTATTCCGACCCTTGCGTGGGGCGGCCCTGAAACTTTTTGGTTTTGCTTTGATGGGATTCCTAAGAATAGTGTTGTAGCAGTTTCCACAGTTGGCGTAAGAACTGAAAAAGACTTATTTATGCAAGGATATAATGAAATGCTTAGGCGGATTAAACCATCTAAGATTATTTGCTATGGTAAGTCTTTTGAAGATATGAATGGCGACATAATCGAAATAGATTATGCGAAAACAAACAACCTTGATAAAACTGCTGATGCATCTCATAGTTTCATCAAAAAGACAGTAGGTTATGTTTTGCCTTGTAGTGAGAAAGGTATGGGGAGTGCAGGTATAGGAACTGCAACCTGGGCAAATCCTGATACACTAAAAGATCATTTTGATCGTCATGCAAAAGCATTTTCAGTAACTGATGAATTATCTTATGAACAGCAAGCTCATAGATTCTATTTGGATCGTGAAAAATATCAGATTAAAATCGATGAAAATGGTGTTATCAGGGTTTATGATGCCGGAACAAATACTTTTGGAGTTTATAACTCCAATGGAAAAACAATTACATTTTTTAAGCCAAGTCACGGTCAAAGGTATTTTGATAGTCAGCCTGGCAAATTACAGTAAAGGAGAGATTTAATGAGTTACAACTGTCCTGTATGCGGATTTGAAAAATTAACATTTGAACCATATGATGAAAAAGGACTTGCATCCTATCAAATATGCCCTTGTTGCGGCTTTGAGTTTGGTTGTGATGATTTCCCCGAAAAAGAAGAGGCCTTCGAAAAGTGGCGTTTAAAGTGGATAGAAGATGGCTGTGTGTGGTTTTCTCGTAATCCTCCACCACTTGATTGGGATGGTAATGAACAAGTAAAGAAGTTTCAAAATAGGTGATTGTATGACTGATATTTCATTGATTGGTCAAATAATTTTCCTGATTTTGGTCCGCCTATAAATTACGACGACGCTGCACCCGAATTCAAAAGATATGGAGTTTTGGCTATGAGTAGAAAAGGATATATTGAGTTTAGTAAGTATGATTCTATTGAAGATTTTAGAAATTCACTTTTGTATGGAAAAGAAATTGTGTTTTCCTATAACAATAAGGAATATGGTGTGTTTTGTGAAGGTAAAAGTTTATTTACCTTTAATGAAGCGAACAAGTCTGAAACAGAAATTGAATTTTCTAACATTGATGAACTTTTAGGTATTGGTGTTCAGGGTAAATCTTTATGCGAAATAATCACCGAAGTGGAAGTTTTACACAGAAATGTTTAAGTTGGTGTTAGTATGACTGAGAACTTTACTCGAAAAGCATACATTGCTTTGTTTAATTTGCTTGATTCAAGATTTGATAAAACACAAGATGGGGAATTGGGTAGATTATTAAGCGGCATGAATCCAACCATGTTTGTTGATGATGCTTCGGCTGATTCTGCGTGTTACGAGGATTTTTGTGAATGCGCAAAATTATATAAAGATGAGACTGTTACTTGCTCATATAAGACCTCGGTTGATTTTCTGAAATTGTATTGCAATGAATTTGGGTTTGACATAAAGAGTGTTGTAGAAAACATCACATTGGATGAATATATTAATTTCTTTGAAAATGCTGATTTATAAACGCGAAGAGGTTTAATTTGGCACAGCCTGTTCAAGCCCTGCCACCGCGCACAAATAAAATAAAGAAAGGGATACCAAAAGGTATCCCTTATCTTTATGGTGCGGGTGACAGGACTTGAACCTGCACGGTGTTGCCACCAGAACCTAAATCTGGCGCGTCTGCCAATTCCGCCACACCCGCGTAAGTGCTGTGAGTTTTTGTTGTGCTGTTGCGATTTGTCGCTTCAACCGTTTTATTATATATTGTTTTGTGTGAAAATGCAAGAATTATTTCTTGTGTGGCTTTTATGAGAATTGCATCGGTAGTGCACCTACGGTTACAGTTGCAAATGTTGCTTACGCTTGATATAATTATATATAGGCTCGGTGCACTGCGTAGCCTTATTTAGTAAAAGATAATTTATTTATATTATAGGTGATTGGGATGAATGAAGAAAAGGTTGTAAACAAAAAGGGCGGAAAGCGCAAGTTTCATCTTGTGAGAATTCTGATTCTGGTTGTGGTTTTCTGCATTGTGGTTTTTGGTGCGGTGATTGCATCTGATTGGTTATTTCCGAAAGATGACCCTACTGCTTCAGAGCCTGAGATTGTGGTTATTACAGTTTCGGGGGAGAATATTGTGCTGAATGATGACAAGCAGGTGAGCTTTTCGGTTTTGGAGGAATACCTTGAAACAATGAACAATGCAGGTGACCTTTTTACCATTGCCCTTATAAATGACACGGTAAACCCTGCTGATTACACAGTTTACAACAACATTGTAGACCTGCTTGCAACGTATGATATCCATTGCGAAAAGCTTACTGCACCCGCAACAGGTGACGAGGCTCTGATGCATTGATGATAAATGCAGGAGTGGGTGAAATTTTCCTGCGAAAAAAACTTGACTTTTTGTCGATGAGTGATATAATTAGTCCGTACAAATGAATAACCGCTTATCAAGAGTGACTGAGGGACAGGCCCTGTGAAGTCCGGCAACCTGCATTTGTAAGGTGCCAAATCCTGCGGAATTCCGAAAGATGAGTTTTTTACCGCTGTCGGAGTCCGACGGCGGTTTTTTTATGGATTTTCTTATATAAAAATGGAAGGAGTTTTTATTATGGCAAGATTTTTATTCACATCTGAATCTGTTACAGAGGGACATCCCGACAAAGTTTGTGACCAGATTTCTGATGCAGTATTGGATGCAATCCTTGAAAACGACAAGACAGCTCACGTAGCATGTGAGACAACTACAACAACTGACTACATTGGTGTGCTGGGTGAAATCACAGCTAACTGTGATGTAGACATTGAGGCTATTGCTCGTCAGGTAGCTTGTGACATCGGCTACGACAACGACGGCTGTGGCTTTGACGGCAAGAAGTGCCAGGTTAAGGTGCTTATGGACAAGCAGTCTGCAGACATTGCAATGGGCGTTGACAACTCCCTTGAGCTTAAAGACGGCGAGAATGACGCTATGAATCAGCTTGGTGCAGGCGACCAGGGTATGATGTTTGGCTTTGCTTGCGACGAAACACCCGAGCTTATGCCTATGCCCATCTCTCTTGCACAGAAGCTTGCAATGAAGCTGACAGCTGTAAGAAAAGACGGCACACTTTCTTATCTTCGTCCCGACGGCAAGACGCAGGTGACGGTGGAATATGTTGACGGCGTAGCAAAGCGTGTGGATACCGTAGTCGTTTCCACGCAACACGACGGTGAAGTGTCGCAAGAAGTCTTAAAGGCAGACATTAAAAAGTACGTTATCGACGCGATTATCCCTGAGGCGTTGATGGATGAAAACACGAAAATCTATATCAACCCGACGGGCAGATTTGAAATCGGCGGCCCCGAAGGCGACAGCGGTTTGACGGGTAGAAAAATCGTCGTGGATACCTACGGCGGTAGATGTGCGCACGGCGGTGGCGCGTTCTCGGGCAAAGACCCCACGAAGGTGGATAGAAGCGCGGCGTACTATTGCCGTTATATCGCAAAGAATATGGTTGCCGCAGGCGTAGCCGACGAG
>CALEIO010000139.1 GCA_937875885.1 uncultured Clostridia bacterium
CTTACATCAAATACACAGGCAAAGGACTCAGCACAGAGCTCACAAGCTTCTCTACCGCAGAAAAAGGTCAGCTCAAAACACAGCTTACCCCCACCACAACCCTTGCAAACAAAGTAACCGAAGAATATATACTATCAATAGTATCCGAAACAGAAGAATAAACACAAAACAGACGAGGTAATCCTTATGAAAATAGAAGCAATTCAAAAACTCACTCTTCTGGACTTTCCACAGAAGATGGCATGCACCATATTCACCCACGGATGTAACTTCCGCTGTCCTTTCTGCCACAATGCAGGCCTTGTGCTGGATGCACAGCAGGCAAGCATCAGCGAAGACGAAGTCCTTGCATTCCTCAAATCCCGTCAAGGCATACTGGAAGGTGTGTGCATCACAGGCGGTGAGCCTCTTCTGCAGGAAGATATCGAGGACTTTATTCGTAAAATCAAAGATATGGGATATCTTGTGAAGCTGGACACCAACGGAAGTTTTCCCGAAAGGCTCCGCTCCCTTTGCAAAAAAGGACTTGTGGACTACGTTGCTATGGACATCAAAAACTCCCAGAAAAAATATGCACAGACTGTTGGCAAAAATCTCTTTGACCTTTCCGCAGTTACAAAAAGCGTAGATTTTCTCAAGGAAGGCACTGTGCCCTATGAATTCCGCACCACAGTCACCAAGGATTTTCACACTATGGAAGACCTTATGGATATCGCAAAATGGCTCTCCGGTTGCGATGCTTATTTCCTGCAGCAGTTTGTGGATTCAGGTAATCTGATAGATAACTCTACCACAGGTCACTCTGACGAGGATCTTAAAGCTATGTACAAAGAGTTGAGAAAACACCTCCCTTGCACAAAACTGCGCGGGGTAAAATAATACAACATATAGTGTGCAAATAATATTGAACTCAATGCCGCAGGTACTTATTTATATATAGGTACCTGCGGCTTTTTATTTTACATCCCTTTGCCGTTTTCTCTCTTTTGATATATCAGGGATCCCCCAATAATTTCAACACAGTAAATCGACTTTTGTGTTTAACCACAATATATACCACCATATATTGGTGTGGGATGTTTTCACCACTAAATATTGTGGTGAGATTGTAATATTGCCCCAAAGCCTGATGGGCACTGAGTTTGAGGCATTTCTGCCCTGTTTTTTAATTCCAAAAGAACAATAAAGATAACAACATTGTCACAATATATTGTGGTTTTAGTGTTGACAACACACAATTTTTTGTGTATTATTGTGTAGCAACATAAAAATTAAATTATTGAGAGGAGAGACAATAATGTATAAAGTAATTAAACGTGACAACAAAACAGTAGAATTCGATCTTTCCAAAATCTCAGCCGCAATCAAGCAGGCTTTTGAAGCTACAAAAAAGGACTTCCACGATTCCGTGATTGACCTTCTCGCTCTTAAGGTAACAGCTGACTTTGCACCCAAGGTTGTAGATGGCAAGATCGCAGTTGAGGACATTCAGGACAGTGTTGAAAATGTACTTGTTCAGGCAGGCTACGGTGATGTTGCAAAGGCATACATCCTCTACAGACGTCAGAGAGAAAAGCTCCGCCGCGTTAAGTCCACAATCCTCGACTATAAAGAGATCGTTGACAACTATGTTAACATCAACGACTGGCGTGTTAAGGAGAACTCCACAGTTACCTACTCTGTAGGCGGACTTATCCTTTCCAACTCCGGCGCTATCACAGCTAACTACTGGCTCTCTGAGGTTTATGACGATGAGATCGCGAGTGCACACAGAAATGCGGACATTCACATTCACGACCTTTCCATGCTGACCGGCTACTGCGCAGGTTGGTCACTCAAGCAGCTTATCAAGGAAGGTCTCGGCGGCGTACCCGGTAAGATCACCTCAGCACCCGCAAAGCACCTTGCAACTCTCTGCAACCAGATGGTTAACTTCCTGGGTATTATGCAGAACGAGTGGGCAGGCGCACAGGCTTTCTCTTCATTCGACACATACCTTGCTCCCTTTGTAAAGGTAGACAACCTTTCTTATGAGCAGACAAAGAAAGCTCTTGAGTCTTTCATCTTCGGTGTAAACACACCTTCCAGATGGGGTACTCAGGCTCCCTTCTCCAACATTACTCTTGACTGGGTAGTCCCCCCCGATCTTGCAGAGCAGCCTGCAATTGTTGGCGGCAAGGAGATGGACTTCAAATACAAAGATTGTAAAAAAGAGATGGATATGATCAACAAGGCATTCATCGAGATTATGATCGAAGGTGATGCTAACGGCAGAGGTTTCCAGTATCCTATCCCCACATACTCCATCACACGTGACTTTGACTGGTCCGATACAGAGAACAACCGTCTTCTCTTTGAGATGGCTTCCAAGTACGGCACACCCTACTTCTCCAACTACATCAACTCCGATATGGAGCCCAACGATGTTCGTTCCATGTGCTGCCGTCTCCGTCTTGACCTGAGAGAACTCAGAAAGAAATCCGGTGGTTTCTTTGGTTCAGGTGAAAGCACAGGTTCTATTGGCGTTGTTACAATCAATATGCCCAGAATCGCTCATATCTCAAAAGACGAAGAGGACTTCTACAAGCGCCTTGACCATATGATGGACATTGCTGCTCGTTCTCTGAAGATCAAGAGAAACGTTATTACAAAGCTTATGGACGAAGGTCTTTATCCCTACACAAGACATTACCTTGGCACATTCAACAACCACTTCTCCACAATTGGTCTGGTTGGTATGAACGAAGCAGGTCTTAATGCAAAGTGGGTAGGCAAGGATATGACTCATCCCGAGTGCCAGAACTTTACAGAAAGAGTTCTCAACCACATGAGAGAGCGTCTCTCCGACTATCAGGAGATGTACGGCGACCTCTACAACCTGGAGGCAACTCCCGCAGAGTCTACTGCTTTCCGTCTTGCAAAGCACGACCTTAAGTATTACCCCGATATTGTAACAGCAAATGCAGAGTCCGGTGTTCCCTACTACACCAACTCCTCACATCTTCCCGTAGGTTACACAGAGGATATCTTCTCTGCTCTTGATATTCAGGATAACCTCCAGACACTCTACACATCAGGTACAGTATTCCACGCTTTCCTTGGCGAGAAGCTCCCCACATGGCAGAGTGCAGCAAAGCTTGTTCGTGCTATTGCAGAGAACTACAAGCTTCCCTACTTCACACTTTCCCCCACATACTCCGTATGTAAGAATCACGGCTACATCAAGGGCGAAGAGTACACTTGCCCCGAGTGCGGTGAGAAGGCAGAGGTTTACAGCAGAATCACAGGTTACTACCGTCCTGTTCAGAACTTCAACGACGGTAAGGCTCAGGAGTTCAAGGACAGAAAGGTTTACAACATCGAGAATTCTGTTCTGCGTAAAGACGGCGTTTCCACTAAAGTAGAAACAAAGGCAGAAGAGACAGAAGCAACACTTGCAGACGGCGTTTACCTCTTCGCAACAAAGAGCTGCCCCAACTGCAAGGCTATGGCTCAGCTCCTTGACCGAGCAGGCATCAGCTTTGAGAAGATCTACGTTGAAGACAACGAAGACCTTGCAAGAGCATTAGGCCTCAGACAGGCTCCCACACTTGTAGATGTTAAGGGCGGCAACGCTGAGAAGTTTGTGAATGTAGTTGCAATCAAGACATACATTCAGAATAAAACAGCTCAGACAGGCTAAAATAAAGAAATAACATCCGCCGCAGGGTAACAAACCTTGCGGCGGAATTGAATTGTTTGCAAAGGAGCAAATCCTATGACAGATATAATTATCATCGGTGGTGGCCCTGCAGGCCTTACCGCTGCAGTTTATGCTTGCAGAGCAGGTAAATCCGTTATGGTGCTTGAAAAAGCAGGCTTTGGCGGTCAGATTACCTACTCACACAAAATCGAAAACTTCCCCTCTGCACTCTCCATCAGTGGCACAGAGCTTGCTGACAAGATGATGGACCAGGCAATCTCCCAGGGTGCACAGGTAGAGCTTGAGGAAGCTTTGAATATTGAGAAAAACTCCGACGGCACCTTTACTGTTACCACAGATTTCAGCAAATATGAGTGCAAGGCTGTTATTATTGCAACAGGCGCAAAGCACCGCACTCTTGGTGTTCCGGGCGAAACAAACTTCATCGGCAACGGCATTTCTTTCTGCGCTGTATGTGACGGTGCATTCTATGCAGGTCAGGAGGTTGCAGTTATCGGCGGAGGCAACTCCGCATTGGTAGAGGCTGCTCTTCTGGCAGAAACCTGCAAAAAGGTAACTGTTATTCAAAATCTTCCCTACCTTACAGGCGAGAAAAAGGTTGCAGATGCTCTTGTGGCAAGAGATAACGTAGAGGTTATCTATTCCACAGTTGTAGAAGAATTCAAGGGCGACGGAGAGCTTGAGTCTGTTGTACTGCGCAACACAGAAACAAACGAAACATCAGAGATTAAACCCCATGGTGTTTTTGTTGCAATCGGTCTTGCTCCCGACAACAAGGCTTTTGAGAATATGGCAAAACTGGACAACTACGGCTACGTATCAGCTACAGAAACCTGCACAACAGGCACAGAGGGTGTTTTTGTTGCAGGCGACTGCAGAACAAAGCAGATACGTCAGATTACCACAGCCACAGCAGACGGCGCAGTTGCCGCTCTTGCAGCCTGTGCATATATTGACGGCACAAAATAATCTCAACATCACTTACAAATAAACAACGCGAAGCATTCCAAAACGGAACGCTTCGCGTTTTATTTTTTTGCAAAACATTTATATAAAAACACATTAAACTTGAGCCCATACATATCTAAAACATATCACTGAACCTATGCACACAAAAAGGGCCGACCCTTGCGGGTCAGCCCTGAATGTTTGGATTATTATCAGTCAGCAAAACCAACTTGGTTTATTTAACTGCCCAGCTGTTAGTCTTTCCGGAAGTAGGCTTGCTAAAATCAACCTCATAAATTTTCTCTCCAACAACACCGGCATTCTCTGTACGCATATTAGGATCAGAAGCAGTACCATCAGTAAACTTGACGTAACCTGTGCCTGCGGGAACCTCGAAAGAATACTTATCACCCTCAACAAGAGTCATCTTGTCGCCGGGATATGCTGTTGTAAGCTGTGCCTCGTTTGCATCCATCAGATAAACATAAGCATCTGCCCAATCAGCAGGTTTTACAAAATAAATTGTAACCGCCTCTGTGCTGGGGGGTGCTGCCTGGGGAACATCGTTTGCTGTTGCATACCAGGTCTTATCCTTGAAGTTGTAATACTGACCTGCCTTAACAGTAAGGTCATCTGTCTGTACACCATTGCCGTTGTTGAAGATGATGTTTGCGTAATTACCATCGAAGCTGTAAGAGTAAACATCAACACCATTAATCTTTTCAGATGTCTTTGTCATTGCAACGCCGGGCCACTCTGCCAGAGGAGAAGAAGACCAAACGTATGCATTAACTGTTGACCAGTTTGAAGAATTTACAAAGTAAATTGTAGTCTTCTCACCGGGTGTAGGAGCAACTGCACCATCCCATGTAACTGCCCACTTGTTTGAGCCTGTGGAGTTACCGATGGAGTAAACTCTGTCTTTAACGATATCTGCTGCAGGAACATTTTCTGTTCTGGGAATAGAGCCTTCACCTGAACCATCTGTGAACTTGATATAACCTGTACCTGCGGGAACTTCGAAGGAATACTTATCACCCTCAACAAGAGTCATCTTGTCGCCGGGATATGCTGTACCAGTTGCCTGCTCATTTACATCCATAAGATAGATGTATGCGTTTGCCCAGTTTGAAGGCTTTACAAAGTAAACTGTTGTTTTTTCTTTGATACCGGAGCTTGTGTTACCTGTATTTGTTGAAGTACCGCCAACATATGTGGGATTGTTCTTCTTCATCTCGTTGTAGTTTGCATATGCTGTCTCAAGTGCTGCTGCAGCCTCTGCATTATCTGTAGCAAAATCATTGCAATTAAAGTAAGCTTTCTTAAGTGCAGCGTATGCTACATAAGATGCATAGTAATACTCGTTGTTAAGTGTTGTCTTAACAGTCTGAATAAGAGCTGCAAGATCATCAAGTGCAGGTGCACCAACCTCTTTTACATCCTTTGCATTCTCAACCGCAAAGCTCTCAATAAGACCTGCTACGAACTTCTGGATAGCTGTTGCATCTCTAACGTTTACGTCTGCATCACCTGTTACATTAGCCTGCTTATATGCTACATCTGTAAGAATGATCAATGAAGCTGCATACTTCTGAACAGTTGTTGCGTCCTTAACGTTAACTGTGCCACTGTTATCAGCGTCACCAAGGAGAACAGACTCGCCTGTTACAGGAGGTGTATCCTGCTTCTCACCGTACATATAAACAACGCATGTTGTACCAGCCTTCAGGTTACCAGAAGCGTTGGAGGGAGCGATTGCTGTACGATCAATGCTCTTGTTAGCAGCTGTGAGATAGATCTCATTGCTTGTAACGTTGTTGTATTCCTTTACATCGTCCTCTGCAAGTTTTGCACCAGTATCTGCATCAATGTGAGATGTGATGATCTTGGAGTCGAATGTAACGATCTTATTCTTAACGTAGATAGTACCGGATGCATCGTAACCAGCTTCACCGTTAAGGGGCTCCTGCTTGGAGTTGTTGGAAAGGAGGAACATAACCTTACAGCTAGCGAACTTTCTGGGGGTACCATTCTCATCCTTCATAACAACAGTGTTGTCATCGATTACATACTTGTACCAGTTACCGATCTCTTCACCCTCGGGAAGTTCACTTACATCGGTAACCTTTGTCATTGTCTGCTTCTTCTCGTTCCAGGAACCGATGGGCTTCTCTACGTCACCTGTGGACTCGTCCATCTGCTCTGTGTAAGCATACATTCTGAGTGTGAGGCCGTTGCCTGCGCCGAGTGCATCATAGTAGTAAACTGTGATCTTATCGGAAGCGATCTGCTTGTAAACGAAGCTGATTGTTGCAGGGTTAGCTGCATCGAATGTACCCTTGAAGTTGTCAGGATACTGGCTGGAAACGAGCTCGAAACCTGCGATATTCTCGAAGGGAACGTTGTACTCAGAACCGTTGAGAAGTCTGTATGTAACGTCAGAAGAGATGCTCTCGCCTGCTTCGTTAACATACTTGATTGTCAGGTAGCCACTTGTGTTGAACTGCTCATAGTAGTAGTTAACTGTAACGTCCTGACCCTTTGTAACTGTACCATATACAGTGTTGCCGTCCTTCTCGCCTGCATTTGCCTCAACCTTAACTACGTTATGGTCGAAGAGTGTGTAAGCATCGGGAGTTGCTCTCCATGTTGTGCCAACCTCATACTTAACTTCAGAAGTCTTGAGGAGTGTATCGCCAACATAGTGATTTACTGTGATTGTATCAAACTCAGGTGTTGCAGCTGTTGTTGTACCCTTAACGAGAACAGCAGAGCCGAATGCATCAACTGTGTAAGAACCTGTTGCTGTAGTGATTGTTGTAAGACCTGCTGTCTTGCCGTCTGCAACTACATTCCATGTACCAGCGGGAAGTGTAACTGTACCTGCAGCAGAGCCATTGTTAACAACTACAACTGCATCTGTCCACTCACCTGCAACAGTGTTTGTGCGGTGGTAAGCAAGGATGTTTGTAGCGTTGGATGTTTCGAGGTATGTGGGAACAACTCTCTGTGTATCCTCTGTGAAGGGGCTGAACGCAGAGCGGATAAGTCTCATACCCTTTGCATATGCAACTTCCTGTGAATATGTTTCGATTCTATCCCAGTCAAATGCATTTACATCGCCGAGATTGTAAGAGTCGGAGTGACCGTGCTTTGTACGAGCGAACTCAGTACCAGCAAGTGTGAAGGGAATACCCTGTGATGTCCAGAGGTATGTGAAGGATGTTCTGAGCTGTGATCTGTACTGCTCTGCAGTAGTGTCATAAGTAGAAACATCGTTCTTGTTTGCTACGCCCTGTGCGGAAAGGATCTGATCCCACCATGTTGCACCGTCGTGGCAGTCGAAGTAGTTGATGGACTGGTTGGGGTAGTTACCCATTGTACCGCCCTTGATACCATCTCTGATACCGCCGATTGCATTACTTCTGGAGAATGCTGTCTGGATTGCATTTCTTACGCCGTCGCTGAAGCCTGCGATGTTAGCGCTGAGCTTGCCGATGTAAGGAGTTGCACACTCGTTCTCTCTGTCAAGACCGGAAGAAGCACCGCCTGTCCAGGGCTCACCGTACATAATGATCTTCTTGCCTTCGCCATCGAGCATATTGTTGAACATATCACGGATCATGTTCATTGTCTCTGTATCGTGGCAAGCCATAAGGTCAAAACGGAAACCATCGATGTGGTACTCCTCAACCCAATATCTGAGGGAGTTGAGCATATAGCTGCGGAACATAGCCTTATCAGAAGCAAGTGTGTTACCGCAACCTGTACCGTTGATGTAGAATGTGCCGGAAGACATTCTGTAGTAGTAACCGGGAACTGTGTAAGAGAAAGCAGACTGCTCTGTTACGTATGTGT
>CALEIO010000140.1 GCA_937875885.1 uncultured Clostridia bacterium
CCATAAGCCCAATCGGGATTTGTTCTGTGAGCTGTAGATGTGTCGATTACAACAGTGTTGGGATTCTCTATAAGCGACACAGCCTCCCGGGCTGCCGCATCGGGCAGACACAGGAAGGCAATGTCAGCGTTATTAAGCATTTCTTTGCGAGCTGCAGTATCTTTGCGAAGCTCTTCTGAAAGTGTGAGAAGCTCGATATCTGCACGCTCTGATAATCTGTCAAAAATTTTAAGACCGGTGGTACCGGCTTTGCCATCTATAAAAACTTTAGTCATTTGCTAAAAACTCCGTTACATATTCAATCTGTGCTTTTACGGAAGCAGGACCAGTGCTGCCTGCGGAGATTCGCTTGTTAACACAGGTTTCCAGTGAAATCTCGTTGTAAACATCCTCACCGAAAAGCTCGGAAAGCTCTGCATATTTTTCAAAGGGTAAATCCTCGAGAACTGTATTGTTTGCAATGCAGTAAGCTACTGTTTCACCAACAAGCTTATAAGCACTTCTGAAAGGCATACCTTTCTTAACAAGATAGTCTGCAAGGTCGGTAGCATTGATGAAGCCTTTCTTGGAAGCTGTGAGCATATTATCCTTGAGCACTGTAGCAGTAGCAATCATAGGCTCGAAAACAGAAAGACAAAGCTTTACTGTATCAACTGCATCAAAGATAGCTTCCTTATCCTCCTGCATATCTTTGTTGTACGCAAGGGGCAAGCCTTTGAGTGTTGTGAGAAGAGCTACAAGATCGCCGTAACCTCTGCCGCACTTACCGCGGATGAGCTCTGCCATATCGGGGTTCTTCTTCTGAGGCATAATGGATGAGCCTGTGGAATAGCTGTCATCAAGCTCAATGAACTTGAATTCCCAGGATGACCAGAGAACAATTTCTTCGCAGAAACGGCTGAGGTGCATCATAAGCACGCTGTATGCAGAAAGAAGTTCTAGGCAGAAATCTCTGTCAGATACACCATCCATACTGTTTAATGTAGGACCTGTAAATCCAAGTAACTTCGCTGTATAATTTCTGTCTAATGGATAAGTTGTTCCTGCAAGAGCGCCGCTGCCGAGAGGCATCTCGTCAATGCGCTTGAGA
>CALEIO010000141.1 GCA_937875885.1 uncultured Clostridia bacterium
CCCTCAAACCAGGAGAAAGTCATAGATGTCAGAAGCAGCACAAGCTCTAGAACTGCCACCATAGAGAGTATAATATTACGGATTCTCTTGGTGTCCTTTTTTACTTTTGGAGCAAAATGTCTGCCTTTCATATTATACCCTCCTTTCTGGTGTAGTAGTTATAGTTGTTTTAAGGTATTAGTACCAATCACCCAGCATATAGTAGCCATCGTCGGCGTAATCTGTGATTACAAACAGATTCTTTGTGCCGTATGAGGACTTGTCGTCTGTTGTCTGATTAAATACACAATCCCATCCGTCAATCCAGTTCATAGCCCAGCTGTCATATCTGGTGAAGATTACACCGGGACGATAGTTTGTGAATGAACCATAAGTTTTGTCAGCGTTTGCATAGAAGCCAATGCCATCGTACAAGGTAACATTCTTGATGTCGTTTGTACGCTTGTTTCCGTCGCCGTTATCACTGAAGATAAGACAGTTAGCTTCCATAGGAACTTCTGCTTTGTAGATATCCTGACCATAGCCGTTTTTGTGGGAATATGTCATATCTATGCCCGGCCAGGATGTAAGGTTGGTTTCAGAACCATTTTTGTTAATCCAATAGTAAACCTTGGGAGTTTTCCAACCCTGTGAGTTTGTGAAGTAAACAGTAGCAGTATTGGGATTTTCATCCACCATATTGCTCTTCATAAGCTCGGGAGGAACAGCAGCTATGTAGTGACCATTGTCAGATTTTGCATGCATACCAACCCAGGATATGAAGTCTGATTCTGTGTCAAAGAAGTAGCTTGCCAGTGTTTCACCGTCTTTGAAGTTTCCGTGAGTATGAGCATCCAGGTATATAAGCTCATCACTCCAGTAACCCGTACAGTTAAGGTCATCGTCAAAGTACATAGTGTAATAGAGATTATCACCACGAGTTGTTTCCCAAATGTAGTCAGGATTTTCGATATCCATAGGTGTATCGTCATTAAAATCATTAGTGTAATACATATAGATATCAATATCTTCTACCTGAGAGGGAATGTTGATTTTCCAATCTGTACGGTTGTGATGATAACTTAACTTGAAGTTATTATAGATTTCATCTCCGTTACCATCGATTGTAGTGAAAGCAACGTGAACTACGTAAGGCGCCAGAGCATTTTCGTGTTCACTATCATAATTGTTTACATAGATAAAGCCGTCAGGTGTACCATCAAAGAGAGTGATGGTGGTGGGGGAGAATGTGTCGGACCACATACCTGCGCTGTGACCAAATGCGTTGTAGGTCTTACAGCTGCCTAGTGCACCTGCTTCCCAGTAGTTCCACTCCTGCTCATCAGAAGCCTGAGTTTCCGGATTGTATCGTACAAATCTGAGGTTTGTGGCTGTTTCGGGAACTTCGCCATACCAGGTGTAGTCATTAGCGTAGTTAGCTGATTTTGTCAGTGAGTGATGATTGCCTTCTTCATCAATGGCAAATACATAACAGCCATCGTGGTCAACCCATTTTTCAAGAGTGAAATCCTTGAAATAAACAATATTCATTGATTCGTAAGTTGTGGAGAATTTAATGAATATTTCAAGGTCATCTGCCTCCAGTACATTGTAGTCATCTGTACAATGAGGATCAGTGCCTTCAAGCCAGATGTTTACTGTAATGTGCAGGGGTATTCCTGCTTTTAACTCAAAAAGCACGTTGCCGTCGCCATTCTGTGCATATTCACTGATGGCATGGGGTCTCTGGTCAATATTATTAGCATGAGAAAGTACGGAACCATCAGGGTTTATACTTGCAATAGCTTTGTAATGACCTTTGTTGAAGTTGTTTTCTGCATATTCGCTGGAATATGAGTTGTCAAATACAACCGACTTGCCTTCAGGGATATTCTCAATAAAAGCAACGCGGATTGAATTTGCTGAAGTCTGCTTTGAACCTGTATTTTTGATATAGCTATCGTTTGAAAGCCATACACTTGTATCATCTTCAGAAGAGAGTGTGATCTCTCGGGAGATATACTTTTTGTTTTTATCAAGAGCGGTTGCCTGACGGAAGATGTATTCATCGTCTTCCTGAATTCCATTGGTGAAATCTCTGTCGCCGTCACCATAAGCTGAAAGAGGGAAGAAGAAGTTTCTGCCGTCATAACTGGAGCATTCTGTAAGCACACAGTCGCTGGGAATCTCCATCTGACCCTGGTTGTTGTTGCCTTCACCATAGTTCATATTAAGACCGGTGTCGGCTGTGACAGTGATAAAATCACTTGTGTCAACCTTGGTGCTGACTTTTGTAGACAGCCAGGCAAATGTTGCAGAAATAAGAAGCATCATAATCATAACAAGTGCAACCACAGACCTGATAAGCTTATTAAGTTTTGCATTATATATCAAGCGGATGCACCTCCTTGTTATGTTTATAGAAATGAATGCAATTATTCTGCAATTTCAGTTGCTGTAAAATCAAGATGAATCTTGTATCTACCTGTAGACAGAGCACGGGTGGTCTCTGTGTCGCAGCCCTCAAGCCAGATGTTGATGGTTGCTGTAGCTGTGTAGGTGCCATCTTCCTGCAATGTTGTGGTTGCAATGGGGGGAGCAGCGCCAAGCACTTCAACCAGATCTTCAGATTGAGTGAGCATAAAGAGTTCGGTTGTGTCACCGGACTTTGTATAATAGTTGTGAATAGTTGTGTTAATAGAAACGTCGTTGCCTGTTTTTATGATGTAATCAGAGTCATCTTTTGTAAGCTCAACATCCTTGCGGGGAATGTAAACGTACAGAAGTTCGTTACTGCTGTCAATAGCAGCAAGTCTTAAAGCACCAACGATGCAGTCGGTAGAAAAATAAACTGTTTCTCCGTTTCTGTGATCCTTTGCTGTAAATCCGCTTAAATTACCAACTTCAAGATGCTCTTTGCTGGCAAGCTTCTTGTTCTGTGCTTCCGCAGAGGTTGTGAAGGTTGTTTCATCACCAAGATAAATCTTGGAGGGGGTAGAGGTTCTGAAAACGATTTTTTCAGAAATATAAGCGGTGTTACCTGCATCATCCCAGTTTTTTGTTACATCGGGAGTTCTGTCTGTGGCGGAATTATCATCAGAGAAAACAGGGCGGTAGAAAGTCTTACCGTCAGAGGTGATATCCTTCATATTCAGCACATCTTTGATAATATTATCTGCGCTGATAAATTTCTGCTGTTCCTCGTCCATAAGGTCGATGCTTCCAAGGAAATCTGCACCATCATTAAGGGAAATCTCAATACTGTTTGCAGCGGTCATAGTAACCTGAATTCCTGTTGCAGTTGCGGGGTGATCATCGCCTACATACCAAGCCCAAACGGATATAACAAAGATAAAAACGGTAGCAAGCAACAAAGATATCTGCTTCAGAAGAAATCTTCTCTTTGGTTCAATATTCAATTTTATTTTATTCATAAAACTGAATTTTTTCATTGGACGTTATCTCATTTCTTATGGAAATAGATGCCGAATTTCTTCGAGCCGATGTGCTTTGCTGTTTCCTGGCGAT
This sequence comes from uncultured Clostridia bacterium, assembly GCA_937875885.1. Taxonomy (GTDB): domain Bacteria; phylum Bacillota; class Clostridia; order Oscillospirales; family Acutalibacteraceae; genus Ruminococcoides. The sequence goes on from CALEIO010000141.1 coordinate 3,508, forward strand.
TTTCGTCAGCCAACAGACGTTCGTGTTCTTTTTCAAGCTGACGCTTGATTTCTGCCTGAGCATTGATATCAGCCTGACGTCTTATACGATCGCATTCAGCTTTAGCTTCTCTGCGGATCTTCTCTGCAAGCTTGTCGTATTCTTTCTGCTTTTTGTCGAGCTCTTTGTCAAATCTGCTACGCTCGGCGGCAACACGTTTAGCTGCATCTTTTTCTTTATCTTCAAGCTGTTTTTTGTAGCTTGAACGTTCAGTGTCAAAGCTCTTCTGGAGTTTCTCAACCTCTGTAGCGTGCTGAGCATCTCTTTTGCTGAGAGCTGCCTGATGTTTCTGCTCTTCAAGAGCTATCTTTGCATCAAATGCAGCAGCTGCCTGTGCGAGCTTTGTTTGATTTTCCTCTGTGAGTGAGCTGATTCTGTTGTCATAATCATTGCGCAGGGAAGAAACTTCGTCAGAATGTTTCTTTGCATCTGCAGAGATTCTTGACTGATAATCAGCATTAAGCTTATCTGTTTCTGCCTTATGCTGGGCATTGAGAGCTGTAACAGCGGTTTCGTGAGTTGATTTCAGACTGCCGATTTCTTCTTCGTGAGCGGCTTTAGCTGCTTCAGTCTGCTGCTTAAAGGTGAGGTAGAGCTGTTCTTTGTCTTCCTCGTGAGCCTTTTTGAGGGACTCTGTTTCCTGAATGTACTGTGACTTTGCATCCTCAAACTGGGCTTTTACGTCAGTAAGTTCGCCTGAAAGGGAAGTAATCTGTGCATTGTTCTTCTCGATAGTAGCATCTCTTTCAGAGAGTGTGTTCTTGAGAAGGCCGATTTCTTCAGCATTTTTGTAGAGTTCTTCTCTTGCTTTTTCAATCTCAGCGTTAAGCTGAACGATTGTAGCTTCCTGAGTTGCAACTGTAGCGGAGAGCGCCTTGTTCTCGTTTGTGAGGCTTTCGCACTCTGCTTTGAGTTTCTCCACAGCTTCTTTTGCAGCGGCAATTGTTTCCAGATGCTTTCTGATTTCTGCATCTTTAGCCTCAACCTGAGCTTTAAGCTCTGCAATTTCTGCAGTCTGTGCAGAGATTGTAGCTGCCTGGGTAGCCACAGTAGCTGTGAGTTCCTCGATTTTTTCTGTAAGGACTTTCTTTTCTTTCTCCAGTTCAAATACCTGATCCTTAAGCTGCTGGATGGTTGTTTCGTGGAGATTGATAAGTCCTTTCATCTCCGTCATCTTTGTTTCATACTGACGGAGGGTAAATTTAGCGTGGTTAAGCTGAGAGTTCAGGTCGTTGATCTGTTTTTCTCTGTCCTTGATTTCTTCAAGACGTATCTGAGCTTCTTCAGCACGAACCTGAGCAATTCTCTTCTCAGTTTCTGCAATGATCTGTTCTTCAGGACGCAGAGATTCGGTTTCGAGTCTTGCATTTTCCTCCAGATACTTCTCGTGGAGCATACGTCTGAGGGCAGGGTTTGTTGCAATGCTTATAACAAAATGTTCATAAGACATTACATTGTACATAGCAAGCTGAACTTCTTCGTCCATTTTGCCGGAGTATTCTTTACCCACAATTTCAAAACCGGTCTTCTTGTAGGATGTAATGAAGAGGTAAAGGTCAAGAGCCTTTTTGAAGTTGGGGTTTTTTGTCATAAGGTTGGTACGCTGAATAGGGGGGCGCACCATTTCTGTGTTGGTGAGAGCACGGATAAGAGCAGAAGCAGAGAAGTCTGCAAGAACTCTGCGCAGACGGCGTACACGCTGATAGTCAGTAAGTGTGCTTACATCTGCATTGATATCGAATTCTTTAGCTTCGTGGCTCTCGTTAGCGTATGTCAGCTCAAAGTCAAGCTTCTGATGATTGAGAGTGACGCTACGTGTAAGATGAATTTTCTGATAAGAGTCATTGGGAGCCTGCTTCATTTCTTTGTATCTGTCGTCTACAAAGCGGGAAGCGTGAACAAGCAGTGTGCGGAGGAAGCGGTTTTCGTAGATGGCAAAGCTTTCCTCACGCTGAATGTCCAGAATACGCTCGGGAGTTACGTCAGTACCCTCAACTCTTGCAATAAGGTTAGTGTGCTGGGCCAGATGGCGCACAGATTCAGAGGTGATTTTTCTAGCCTTTTCAATGGGCACGATATCCTCATTCTGAATGATGAATCGACGCTGCTCACGGATTGCCTTATCGATGTAGGGGATAGCATCCTCGATAGCCTCAACCCAGTCCATATCGATAACTCGGCTGTAGGTTTTACCTGAAAGCTCATCGTTGCCCTGATCATTGTCAGCAAGAGTGCTGTTTATGTACTTATGAGTGAAATCCCCTTTTAGCGTTTCCTGCATGAGGACAAACGCACGGTAATATTTATTAAAATCAGCCATTTAGGATTTCCTCACCTCTTTCAAAAAACTTTTTTATCCTTTCCTGTTAAGGGGAAAGGTGAAATTGCCTTGCGGCAATGACGATGAGGTGTAAAAAACTTACAAACTCAACGTCACAAATATACCGCAAAAAGTGCATATATAAATGTAATAGTGAAATTTACGATTAAACCAGCTTCTGGAGTCTTCTGAGATATTCCTTACACTCAATCATATTTGCCTCGCCGAAGAGGAAGTCCAGGTAGTCAACAAGACCATCGATTTCGTCACGGATGAAGGAGAGGTTCAAACTTTCGAATTTTCTGAGAACCTTTCTTGCGAGAACGTAGTCAAGACCGTCAAGCTCAGTACCGCCGCAACCAACGAAAGCAGGAACGTACTCACGAAGCTGCTTAACAATACGGTTACCGAAAGCAAGTCTGAAGTGCTCGATAACGTAGTCGTCGAGGAGTTCAATCTTGTGGAGATTTTCGTCAGAAACTTTGTTATGCTCCTTGCAGTAGTTGAGCATATTCTCAAGATGCTTGTAAGAAAGGTTGAGAGGCTCTGTCATAGGAGCGTCAAAGGGAACACCCTTTGTATTAATGTCGATAGGCATAGCACGGTCATATACCTTATCGGTGATAGCAAATGTAGAGTCGTCGTTATTAGCTGTAC
>CALEIO010000142.1 GCA_937875885.1 uncultured Clostridia bacterium
TTATTATCTATAGGTATTTCTATTGCTGTTTCTTTGATTTCAGGTTTTTTGTTGACAAAGATTTTTAAGCCGGGTCTGAAGACTATCTATGCAAAAGAGGGTTTTGTTATAGTCTCTCTTGCATGGATTGCATTATCTTTTGTGGGTACACTGCCGTTTTATATCAGCAGAGAGATACCTTCATATATTGATGCTTTTTTTGAAACGGTAAGCGGTTTTACCACTACCGGGGCATCAATTCTGACAGATGTTGAGGCAATGAGCAAGGGACTTCTTTTCTGGAGAAGCTTCACTCATTGGGTAGGCGGTATGGGTGTGCTTGTTTTTGTTATGGCAATCATCCCCAATATTTCAGACCGCTCAATTCACATTATGCGTGCTGAAATGCCAGGTCCCGAGGTAGGTAAGCTTCTGCCCAAGGCAAGGGATACAGCCAAAATCCTCTATCTGATTTACATTGGTCTGACAGGTGTTGAAATCTTAATGCTGCTGGCAGGCGGTATGCCTTTGTTTGACAGCGTGCTTCACTCATTCGGCACCGCAGGCACAGGTGGCTTCGGCATCAGAGCTGACAGTATCGGCAGTTACAATTCCTACATTCAGTGGGTTATCGCTGCATTTATGCTGATATTCGGTATAAACTTCAACCTCTATTATCTTCTCCTTATCGGAAAGGCAAAAGCTATCCTCAAAAATACAGAAACATGGGTTTACCTGAGCCTTGTGGGTGTTTGTGTTTGCATCATCACAACCAACGTATTCTCTATGTATTCAGGCATTGAAGAAAGTCTGCGAATGTCAACTTTCCAGGTTGCATCCATTATCTCCACCACAGGTTATGCCACAACAGACATCAACCTCTGGCCCGGACTTTCCAAAGCAATTCTGTTTCTGCTGATGTTCACAGGTGCTTGCGCAGGCTCTACTGCAGGCGGACTCAAGATGTCACGAGTTGTTATCCTTGTGAAATCCGTATTCAGAGAGTTCAAAAAACTTCTTCACCCCCGCTCCGTAAAGCTTATAAAAATCGACGGCAAAAAGGTTGACGAACAGATTATCGGCGGTGTTACCACCTACTTTGCAATCTATATGATTTGCATTCTGTTTATCTTTGTAGTGCTGAGCTTTGAGCCTTTCAGTATGTAAGCAAACCTGAGCGCCTCTGTTTCTTGCTTTAACAACATTGGTCCCGGATTTGCAGAGCTCAGTTCAGGCTTTGCAGAATATTCAGGATTCTCAAAAATTCTTCTGTCCCTTGCAATGCTTATGGGCAGACTTGAGGTATTCCCCTTCATTCTGGGTCTTAACCCCACAGTATGGAAGAAGAGATAATTCCTCTGCAGAATTACACATCGAATAAAAACACCCCTTGATCTTACTAATCAAGGGGTTTCTTTTATCTTATAACACTTTTCAGATTTCGGGCTTGAAAGCAGGCATCAGCTGAAGCTTAAAAAGATTTGCTTTGTGTCTGCGGTCAATAAGTTCCTTTGTTTTTTCGTCGTCAATCTCACCTGTACGGATGTATCTGTCAAGAACTGCATAGGTAAAGCCCAGGTTATCTTCGTCGGTCTTGCCGGAAAGTCCGTCGATGGGTGTTTTATCTACCAACACATCGGGAAGACCAAGAAGTCTGCCAATCTCCTTAACCTCGGTAACAGTAAGGTGGCACATAGGACTGAAATCACCCGCAGCATCGCCGTAGCGTGTTGAGTAACCCACCCAGTCCTCGCTGAGATTGCAGGTGTTTACAACTCTGCCGTTCATACTCTGGGACACCGCATACACAGTTGTCATACGGATTCTTGCAGGCATATTTGTAAGGCTCTGTGCTGTTAGAGGAAGGTCTGCGGGCATTGCATTCTTGATACCCTCCACGGCATCCTTGATATTAATCTCAAAATGCTTGATCCCCAGATGATTCACAAGCATATAGGCAGCATCAATATCGTGCTGCTCACCGCAAGGCATAAGCACACCGATTACCCTGTCTTTGCCGAGAGCTTCCACACAAAGTGCCGCTGCAACAGAGCTGTCTTTTCCGCCTGAAATACCAAGAACAGCATTGCAGTTCTTACCGTTTTCGTTGAAAAACTCTCTTATCCAGCTAACACATTCGTCTTTAATTCTTTTTGCATCAAACATAATAAATCACCTTATATCGTATTATTCTGTCACGTCAATCTGACACATTCTCATTACCTGAAGTGCCGCATTGTGAGTATCGGGTGTTACACCTGCACAGCAACGTGCATCAACAGAAATCTGCATTTCGGGGAAATTGCCTTTCAGCATCAGCGCATTTGAAACCACACAGATATCTGTGCACAAACCAATAAGCTCAACAGAGAAATCCTCATCACCTGCTTTTTCTTTGATAAGTACAGGAAGCTCAACAGAGCCGAATGTAGGCTTCTCTACCACAGTGAAAGTCTTGTTTTTTAGTGCATCTGCCACACAAGCATCAAGCTGCCAGCCGTCTGTGCCCTTAATGCAATGCTCAACGGGCAGTTTCTTACCCTCTGCTGTTGTGAGGTATTCTGCAGGGTGAGTATCGTATGTTACAAATATATCACCCTCAAAGCTGTTTATCTTTTCTGCAACTGCAGGGACAATTGCCATAGCTTCCTTTGTGCCCAGAGAGCCGTCAACAAAGTCCTTCTGCATATCAACTACAACAAGAAAATTTTTCATAAAATCCTCCTATATTATACATTAAAATGAATTTATACCTGTAATTCATAGTTGCTGATGCTCAGGTATCTGCCGAATTTCATACCCACTTCGTGAATAACTCCGCAGAGTCTGAAGCCCATTTTGTTGTGCAGACTTTCGCTTTCTGCATTTTCGCTGGTAATAACAGACACAACTGTGTGAATTGTATCGTCCTCTCTTGCCATACGGAGTATTTCCTCCATAAGCGCTGTGGCAACTCCGCGTCTGCGGAATTCTGTGCTCACATAAACCGACAGCTCAACTGTTGATTTGTATGCCTCTTTCTCTCTGTATGTAGAAAGCGATGCATAACCTGCCACCTGAGAATCAATCTCTGCCACAATCAAGGGATGATTGCCCACATTGTGAGCATAAAACCACTTGCTCCATTCCTCGTAGGTTTTGGGGTTAAGGTCAAATGTTGAGGTGCTGTTTACCACCTCGTAGTTATAAATGTCCAGTAAGGAAGAGATATCCTTTTCCTGTGCTGTGCGAATAATCATTATAAATCTCCTTTTGCTATATACATAATTAATATACCATATTAGGACACACAGAGCAAGAAAAAGGCAAAAAAATCCTCTGCACTCATAAAATGCAGAGGATAATTCTCATCAGATAACATAGAAGAAGATACAGAAAAACTGGAATACACTACCCAGCAGACAGAATATATGGAAAACCGAATGCATATATCTGCGCTTTTTGCCTATAACGTAAATCACAGCGCCGATTGTGTAAGCAATTCCACCCAGAAGCAGCCACAAAAGTCCCATCAAAGGAATTGCCTGCAGAGTAACCTTTGCGGCAATAACCACACACCAGCCCATACCGATATAACAAGCCATTGAAAACTTTGCAAACTTTTTGTGGTCGATAGCCGCAAACACAGCACCCACAGCAGCAAGTCCCCACACAATTCCAAACAAGGTCCAGCACCAGGCAGGAGAAACTCTACGGATTGCAGAAAGCACAATTGGTGTGTATGTACCACCTATAAGAAAATAAATTGTGCAGTGGTCAAGCACCTGCATAACCTTCTTTGCACCCTCGGGCACAAGTCCGTGATATACGCTGGACATAGTATAGAGCACAATCAGCGATGCTCCGTAAACAGCACTTCCAACCACAGCCCAGGGATCGCTATGCATTGCAGAAAGCACAACACACAGCACAAGCGCAACAACACCAAAGCCGCCTCCTATGATGTGGGTCACCATATTGAATATTTCTTCCTTACGGGTATAGTCAGGCAAGAGCCTGTCCTTGAGTTTTGTTCTTGTCATAAAAATCACCTTCCAAAAACTTTTCATCCAAATTATATACGACAGCCCAGCCTGACTCAACCTACTGTTAATTCATCCTTCACTACACCTGTCTGCGTCCTCTATACTGACTGCACTACACAGGTAGAGTCTCTCTCCTACCGCTCTACCCACAGTAGAACATCAGTAACAATGGCACTTTCAGGCATTGATTTATGTTTTGTTATGTGTTATAATGTCTGCAAGTATTAATCAGTAGAATTCACATTCTACTGTTAAAAGAGTCAAAATACACTCCATATCCCCCGGCAAAGGAGAACACAAATGGAAGATATGAAGCATATTATAGCAAAAAACATAACCTCTTTGCGTCAGGCAAAAGGCATCACCCAGATTGAACTTGCACAGATACTCAACTACTCTGACAAAGCGGTCTCAAAATGGGAGCGCGGTGAGTCAATCCCCGATATCACTGTTCTTTACAAGATAACTGAAATCTTCGGAGTTACTCTGGACTACCTTGTTCATCCCCATTCCGAGGTTGACGATTCAGGTATGAAATTCCACGATGCAACAAAAAAGAAAAATATAAAAGAAACCAATGAAAAGCCAACCATCTCGCAGGAGCCCCGCGAGAAGAGCAGCTTCGGCTCACGAATACTCAAGATTTTTATCGCGCCCGTGCTCGTCGTAGCCGTCGGATACTTCGGCTTTACCTTCGAGCTCCGCGAGGGCAACTGCGCGGTCGTTCTCCGTTTCGGCGCGCCCCGCGCTGAGCTTACCGAGGCGGGACTTTAC
>CALEIO010000143.1 GCA_937875885.1 uncultured Clostridia bacterium
CGAAACGCTTTTGAAAAGAAAGATTTATGAATTTATGTCCAAAAAATTCCCTGCTGCTGCCGCGTTTTTAAGCGAAGAGGATATGCTGGATGACGAGGAAATACAAGCGACCCTTGATGAATTCGTAGTTGACCGAATGGGTGGTGTGAATTACCTTGAGGGTTGTCCGCTTATCAAAAAATACACCTTTGAATCTTACGGTGGATATTTCAGCTCATCAGGCGGAAACTATGAGGTTTTTGACCTGAACTTTACCTACGATAAGGAGTATGAGGAATACTTTGGTACAGCCTCAGTTAAAATCGGTGACCGTGTATATTCAAATGAAGTGTTCACAGATGTTGCTCACTATCTGGGTCTTGGTTACTACGTGGTAATGATAGATACAGGCGAGGTAATGCTCCTTGAAGATGCCATTGAAAGAGGTCTGCCGGAAATTGAAGAAATTTGTGAGGGCCCCGGTTTCAGCAGGATGATAGGTGACCTTGATAATGACCGCCAGATTACCGTTAAGGATGCTACATACACACAGAAGCTTGTTGCAGGGCTTGTGAATGAAAATTTCTATGGTCTTGGTACCTTTATCACAGGTGTGTACCTTAGCATCTATGACTTTGACGGCAATGGTGATATTGATGTAAGGGATGCCACAAGCATTCAGAAATACCTTGCAGGTCTGCCTTTTAACTTTGAGGGCAACGTGAATGTTACAAGCAAGGTTATCCCCGAAACTGCACAGAAGATAGACTGCAACATCAAAACAGGCTACGAAGTATGGGACTACGAAAGATTTTATGAGCTTATGGATAATGCAGAGCTTTTTACAAGTGCCGATGAATATGCAGCGGTAAACCTTGGGGAAGAGGATATTTACAACGAGGAATACTTTGAAAACAACAATCTGATTTTTGTTCACAGGTTCAACAGCAGCGGCACTTTTGGCTACAAGGTAAGAGGTCTTTATGCAGAGGGTGACACCCTGTATGTAGATACTTGCTTTTTGGATGTTACCCCCGGAATGGGTGTAACGGACGATGAGAATGCCTATGGAATTTATATGGAATTCCCCAAATCTGCGGCACCTGAAGGAGTTAAGGTTGTAAAGTTTATGGACGTTAAATATTTCCCCTCACAGGGCGAAGATATTAAGGATTATCATTGATGTAAACGAAGCGCAGATAAAACAAAACAGATAAAATAAATAATAGATAAAACAAAAACACCGTACTGAAAAATCAGTGCGGTGTTTGTTCTTAATGGGATGTAATTGTAAGGGATGTTAAAATTACATTTTGTTGTTGAGCGCTCTCTCAAGCCAGATGTCTGCAATATCCATAGCGGCAAAGAGACCTGTTTTTTCGGAAGCCTTAACAAGCTGCTTGCGGGGGCTTAAGTCGGGGTCTGTGCACATAAGCTGAACAGCAACCTTGTCTGCAATCTGCAGACCGTTAACTTCCTTTTTGGTCTTAACCTGCATGCGGATAACAAAAGCGTCTGACATACTGCCGTAGTAGAGCTCGTCGCCACAGCGCACAAGGGGTTTGCCCTTGTAGCTGAAAAATTCTTTATTAGCCAAAGTGTATTCCTCCGTTAGCTCTTGATGTATGATTTGACAAGAGCCTCCAGCAGGTCGTCTCTGTCAATTTTAGAAATGATATTTCGGGCATTGTTGTAGGTAGTGATGTAGGTAGGATCCTCAGAGAGAATGTAGCCCACAATCTGGTTGATGGGGTTGTAGCCCTTTTTGCGCAGTGCATCGTACACAATCAGCAAAGCGCGCTTTATTTCGTCATCTCTGTCGCCACCCAGAGAGAATACCATAGTTTTATCCAACATCCGAAACACCTCCGTTTGTAAATTATTATAGGATATCGGGGTAAAAAATAATGTAAAATCTTATACCACAATAATTATACTATATAACTTTACAGATTTCAAGTGTTAAATGAGAGAGGATTTTTGCCACGTTTTTTGAGTATTTCTTCTATGATCGGCAGACAATAGTCATAATGCTCCAGGTTTTCGGGTCGGGAGAATTGTGTGTATATTGTCTGGAGCTGATGTGTCTGCAAGGATTCAAGATATTCTTCTATTGATGGTGCCACGTTAGAATTCACTCCAATCTGCTGCAAGGGGGATTATATCCCCTTAATTAATAGGATTATAATCCCCATAATAAAAAGTGTCAAGGGGGTGTATCCTGTGATTAAATATGACAGGCTGTGGAGTTATATGGAAGAGCATAATATTTCCACCTACAGACTTCGTGAACAATGTGGTCTGGACAATAAAACCATTAAAAGACTGAAGATTAACGATAATATCGAAACAAAAACCCTGAATAGAATTTGTGAGGGTCTGGGATGTACCCTTGCGGACATTGCCGAATATGTGAAAGATTAAGCTCCTGCAAATAAAGCAGGGGCTTTTTTTTGGATTGCTTTTTTGCGGTGAGAATGTGCAAAAAAAGATAGGGGAATGGGGAGGAAAGTTTTCTGTGTGGCACACGTTAATGTAGGGGCGACCAATGGTCGCCCGTTAGTGCAGATGCAGAGGAAAGGCTTCGGGCGGCCGATGAAATTCCCCTGCCAGGGGAAATGTCGGCTTGCCGACAAAAGGGTTGCCGGTCCTGCAAGGACCGCCCCTACAACGGGTGGCGAAAGGTTTGATATAAAGGAAGGCTTGTTGAGTTACCGCACACGTTAGTGTAGGGGCGACTATCAGTCGCCCGTTAGTGCAGAGCAGAGGAAAGGTTAAACTGTATGCAGAAAGGCGCAAAAAAAGCTCCCCTATGAAAAGGGAGCTTTTGTTTGAGTTTATACTGCTTATTAACCGCGGAGGGTTACGCCGATTGCAGAAAGGTTTGCTACAACCTTGTCCATAATCTCCTGAATCTCTGCGCCTGAGAGTGTACGCTCTGCGGAAGAGAACTCAAAGCGGATTGTGATGGAGTGAATTTCCTCTGTATCGTAGGTGTCTACGATGCGGCTGCCCTTAAGCAGGCCTGCACCCTCGTTCTTCCAGCAGTTTTCAAGGCTCTCAAAGAGTGTGCCTGCGGGAATCTCTACGCTGATGTCGTAGGTCATAGAGGGGAACTTGGAGGGTTCATCGTAAACGATAGCAGAAACGTCTGCATCTGTGAATGCGCTCATGCTGATTTCTGCAAATACGATGTTTGCCTTTTTGTCAATCTTTTTGAGCACACAGGGGTGAACGATGCCCATTGTACCGATTTCTTCGCCGTCGATGAGGATTGTGTTCAGGTTGATGGGATGCTCGTATGCATGAGTAGCCTCGGCTGCCTTGTAGGAAAGGTTCTTGTGCTTAAGGTCACCAGCAATAACAGCAAGCATATCGCGAAGCTCCAGGTAGAGGGTCTTGATATCCTTTGTCTTGCTGAAGAGTGTGATTGCAAGCATCTTCTGTTCGTTGCAAAGGCCGTCTTCTTTCAGACCCTTAACAACTCTGCCTACCTCAAAAATACCAAAATCGGGAGCATAGCCTGTGTTTGTCTTGATCTGGCAAAGCTGTGTGGGGATGATGGAGTTTCTGATAGTTTCAATGTTGGGGTTTGTTGCATTTGCAAGTTTTACGTTGCTTTCAACAGGAAGACCCAGATCCTTCATCTCGTCATTGTATGCCCATACGTAGGAGTGGAGCTCGTGGAGGTTCCATCTTTTTACAAGCATATCCTTGATTTTGTCCTCGTTGTGCTTAACTGCATCTGCACGAACGGGGTAAAGAGGAGAACGGGTTGTGTTGATGTCAAAGTTATCGTAGCCGTAAATACGGGTGATTTCTTCGATGATGTCTGCCTTGATGGTAACATCCTTTGTAGCTCTCCAGGAGGGAACAACAACAGAGAAATTGTCGCCCTCAAGTGTTACCTTGAAGCCCAGGTCGGTGAGAGTTTTTACGATGGTATCGTTAGAAATCTCGATGCCTGTGTAGCGGTCAACAAAGTTCTTGTCAAAGTCGAGAGTTACTGTATCGTACTTGTAAGCATACTCGTCTGTAAGTGAAGATACAACCTGAACATCGCTGTCATATTTCTTCAGAAGATTAATAAATCTTGCGATAGCCAGAGTTGTCATTTCGGGGTCAAGGCACTTTTCGTAGCGCATGGAAGCGTCTGTTCTGTGAGCAAGACGAACTGTGGACTTACGGATTGAAACAGCGTCGAAGGTAGCGGATTCAAGAGTGAGAGTTGTTGTGTCCTCTACGATTTCAGAATCAAGACCACCCATAATACCTGCGATTGCAACAGGTGTGTTATCGTTGCAGATCATCAGGGTGTTTTCGTCGCAATTGCGATCCACACCGTCTAATGTGCGGAAGGTATGGGGCGCATCAAAGCGCTTAATGCGGATTTTTTCCACCTTGCGGGAATCGAAGGCGTGCATCGGCTGGCCCATTTCCAGCATCAAGTAGTTGGTCAAGTCGGCCAGCAGGTTGATGGCGCGCATGCCGCAGTAGAACAGGCGGATGCGCATGTTCATGGGCGCGACGTTGCGGGTGATGTTCTCCACCGTCAGGCAGGAGTAGCGCTGGCAGAGGGGATCCTCAATCTTCATGTCGATGGCGGGCAGATGCTTGTACTGCGCCAAGTCCACCACATCGAGGGGCTTGAGGGGGCGCTT
>CALEIO010000144.1 GCA_937875885.1 uncultured Clostridia bacterium
CCTGGGATGCACACACTACCCCCTCCTTGCAGATGCAATCGGCAAGGCTATGGGCGAGGGTGTCCTGCACCCACACCGAATACACAAAAGTCAGACAAAACACACAAAGGCACACCGTTGCCGTCATACAAAACCAAATGTTGTCCGGCAGCCGCCCAAGGTGTTGCATCTTTCAATATAACACAATCATTTTCAATATTCTCGACCGGTACAAATCCGGCAGATGAACGCAGTCTGGCTGTAAGATTTTTTCCGATAAATCCTTTAGCACCTGTTACTAAAACTTTCATACTTTTCCCTTTTAATATTTACCACCAAATAGTGTTAATTTTTTAAGTAATTCTTTCATACCTTCAACATCTAAACGTTCAGTGTTATGTGAATGGTATTGTTCAATTTTTTCTAAATCTTTATTACCTTTACTCATGTAGTTATCATAATTTAAATTACGATTATCTGCATGAATTCTATAGAATCCTGGTAAACTTTCAGCACGAAGCATTTCTTCAGTTGTAACTAAAACTTCATATAATTTTTCACCATGACGAGTGCCAATTACATTATACCCTACATTACTGCCTTTTAATTCAAGAACTGCTTTAGCAAGTGTTTCAATAGTAGCAGCAGGTGCTTTTTGAACAAATAAATCACCTTGTTCACCATGTTCAAAAGCATATAAAACTAAATCCACAGCATCATTTAATGTCATCATAAAACGTGTCATATCAGGATTAGTAATAGTTAAACTCTTACCTTCTTCTATTTGATCACAGAATAGTGGAATTACTGATCCACGTGATGCCATAACATTACCATATCTAGTTAAGCAAAGAATAGGGTCACCATCTAACATTTGACGACTTCTTGCTACAACATTCTTTTCCATCATAGCTTTACTCATTCCCATTGCATTAATAGGATAAGCAGCTTTATCTGTAGATAGAAAAATCGCTTTTTTAATACCACATGCAACACAAGCATCAATAACATTATTTGAACCAATAACATTAGTTTTCACAGCTTCCATTGGATAAAATTCACATGAAGGTACTTGTTTAAGTGCTGCTGCATGAAATACATAGTCTACTCCTCTAAAAGCTCCAACAATCGAATTATAATCTCTAACATCCCCAATATAAAACTTGATTTTGTTTACATACTCAGGATATTCAAGTTGATATTTATGTCTCATATCATCTTGTTTCTTTTCATCACGAGAAACAATTCTAATTTCTTTAATATCAGATGTTAAAAATCTATTTAACACTGCATTACCAAAAGAACCTGTGCCACCTGTTATGAGTAGTGTTTTTCCTTCAAACATAATTATCTGTCCTTTCTGCACTTTGCAATAAGACGTCTGAGTTTTGCGGTGTATGAATTTCCGCAATATTTGTCAGCAAGTTTATTAATATCTAATCTATCAGAATCCTTGAGATACTTTTCTCTCAAAGGATTTTTCTTTACTCCACATAAAATTGAGGGGTTTTTTGCTGTTGCTTCTTCAAGTAACCGGCTGTCGGTGTCAATGTCACCTCTGACAGCTTCAAATGCCGCTGCACCTTTTTGTGAATTAATCATCACAAGGCTGACACCCTGTTTATCGTTAAGGAAACTGTCTGTATCCTCAATGCCCCAGAAATCGCCAAGCGTAATATCACTTGCAAGGTGAAAATCCTTGAAGCTGCAGGTGTAACAACTTTTTCTCAAGGAGATATTCTGCGCATAAGCCAGAAGATACGGGTCGCGAACAACTTCGCTTCTGTACTGATTTCCATCCGCAAAGTCAATTCCCATTCTGTAACCCTTTTCACCTTTGGTCTTTGAGCGGAAATTCACTCTGACTACCTTTTTGCCACAGCTTATTTCTTCTATATATTTTTTATACAAAACTGCCGAAGGCACACCGTGACAAACAAAGTCTGCCATAAGCAAGTTTTCATATTCTGCATTGCCAAGAAAGCTTTTAAGTCCTGCGCACTGACAAGGAGTGCCCACAAACAAAACCTGCTTTCCGCTGTGCAGGTCTTTCTGCACATTCTTAAATGTATCTACCAAAAATGACTGCACATACTTTGACCCTGCAAGCTGTGCTGCATCTTCGCAGGTTTCTGCCCGCTTGTGCACAACTGCAAAATTCTCATCAAACCCTGCACCGTAAACCACACCTGACCCTGAAATAATCAGATTAGCAAGTAAAGTAAACACGCCGCCCGAGGAGCTGTGTGCAACCACATCTTCATTCTTTGCCCTTGCAGCAAAAATCTGCACAGGCTCGGTTTTTGCGGGAAGATTTTCTGCAGAACAAACATTAATACACTTTTTGCATTCAATGCATTTATTGTCGTCTATTGCAGGAAAAAGAAAACCTTCTTTGTCGCATTTCATTGATATGGCATTTTTAGGGCATATCTGCTCACAAGCCGTGCATCCTGTGCATTTTTTGTCGGTTGTAAGAGTTATCACTTTTTACCACTTCTTTTTAAAGGTTTCAACACCAGGCTTTTCTCTTCTTTATTAAATCCGAAGAGCATAAGTGCTGCTGCAAGTACTACTGTGAACACTCCGCCTTTTGCAACAAGACCAAAGAATCCCACAGGCACAAATATTGCAACGGGTACCGCTGCAAGGGTTGCAAGCACCAGACTGGGTAAAATTCCCTTGAAAATTCCGCCAAAAAGCATCATAAGTTTAATGCCGATGGCTTTTTTATAATATATATTCATTATGATAAGTGAACCTACGGTTGTGGCTATAGCCGTACCCACAGGTGCACCAATCTCGCCGGTAAAATGTACAAGAACAATACTTACTCCGATGTTTGCCGCCGCAATAAGGGTCAGCACAACAGAGCGGACAAGTCGCTTCTGCATTGCATCAAGCACAGATACCACCACTCCGTTTGTATATACAAGGAATGTGGGCACCATAATGATTATTGCAATCCACCAGGAAAGCTCATATCCATCACCCATCCAGACACGGATAAAATCCATTCCGCACACAAGGAAGCCGAACATTATTGCGCCTGATACAAGAGTCTGGATTCTGCTGGGAGCTATCATCTCACGGGTCAGACGCTCTCCGTCTGCTTCACCTGATGACACCAGCTTTGTAAACTTGGGCAGATAAATGGCAATTGCGGCAGTGGACAGGGTTGAGAAAATTGTAAACACCTGCATTGCTACAGAGTATTTTGTTACGCTCTCGGGACTTACCATAATGCCCAGTATTGTAATATCTACCTTGGTATTTACCTGGTTAACAATTGCCTGAAGCATAATTGCCAGCGAAAACACCGCAGAAGATGCAAATATCTGTTTGTCGAATTTATATAGTCTGGGAGTAGCCTTGAGCTTTACGCAGTAGCCTGCACACA
>CALEIO010000145.1 GCA_937875885.1 uncultured Clostridia bacterium
GAACCTGCTCCTACAGTAAAAGAAGAGGCGATGGTTAAAGAGCCTGTAGCAGAAGCTCCCGAAGTTCCTGCAAATATTCAGGCAGAAATTCCCATATCTGAAGCTCCTGCTCCCTACCCCGAGGCACCTGCAGAAACTCCTGCACCACCTGTGCAGAAGCCCAAGGCCCCTGTGGATATGGACAGCATTATGCAGGCAGCTGTACCTCTCAACTCCTGGCCGGAAGTTGTGGAAAATCTGAAGCAGTACTCAAGAATCATAGCTTCATCATTCATAGGCACCACAGCCTATGCAAGCGGTGATTATCTACTTATCGACTCCCCTTCTGACATCCCGTTCAAGCTTTTGCAGAACTCTGCACAAAGAGATAATCTGCGAAAAGCAGTTCAGGAGATTACAGGCAAAAGATACATTCTGGGTCCTTACAAACGTCCCGAAATCAAACAGGAAGAAAAAGACCCTTTTGACACTTTGAGTGAAACACTCAAGTCAAACGGTGTTGAAGTTATAGAAGAATAATTCTTCACAAGAATTTATAAACATAAACAATTACATAACAAGGAGAATGATTGATATGAAAGCAAGATTACCCCAGGGTTACGGTGGCGGCGGTGCCGCTAACCTTCAGCAGTTAGCAAGACAGGCTCAGAAGATGCAGGCAGATATGGAAAACGCATCTGCAGAGCTTGAAGTAAAAGAATACGAAGCAGCAGCAGGCGGCGGTGCTGTTAAGGTTGTCGTTACAGGCAAAATGGAAGTTAAATCCATCGACATCGCACAGGATGTTGTTGATCCTGATGACGTAGAGATGCTTTCTGACCTTGTAATGGCTGCAGTTAACGAAGCTCTCAGAGCAGCTGCTACAGACAAAGAAAAGACAATGGAATCTCTCTCCGGCGGTTTCGGCGGAATGAACATTCCCGGTCTCTTCTGATATGGCAAGTTACAACGTGCCTGCGCTGGCAAAGCTTATCGATAAATTCGAAAGTCTTCCCGGCATAGGAAGTAAAACTGCACAGCGCCTTGCCTACCACGTTCTGAATATGACAAGAGAGCAGGCAGCAGACTTTGCAGCAGCTCTGACAGATGCTCACGACAAGATCAAATATTGCTCTGTATGTTGTAATTTCTCTGAAGACGAGCTGTGCCCTGTGTGCAAAAATGATGCAAGAGATAAGTCTGTAATCTGTGTTGTAGAGACACCCAGAGATGCAATCGCTATGGAAGCTACCCGAGAATTCGACGGTACTTACCACGTGCTTCACGGTGCTATATCCCCCCTCAACAACGTAGGTCCCGACCAGCTTTACATCAAAGAGCTTCTGGCAAGACTCTCTGACGATACAGTTAAAGAGGTTATTATGGCAACAAACCCCACTATTGAGGGTGATGCTACAGCTATGTATATCTCCAGGCTCTTGAAGCCTCTCGGCATCAAAACAACAAGACTTGCCTACGGTATGCCTGTTGGAAGCGACCTGGAATATGCAGACGAGGTAACCTTAGCTCGCGCATTGGAAGGTAGGAATGAACTGTGAGCAAAGACGAAAACAACAGAATAGTCGCACAGAACAAAAAAGCTTTTCACGAATACTTTATCGACGATAAATACGAAGCGGGCATTGAGCTTTTCGGCACAGAGGTTAAATCCATCAGAAAAGGAGCATTAAACCTTAAAGACAGCTGGTGTTCCATTGTAGAGGGCGAAATCTTTGTAAACGGAATGCACGTGAGTCCCTACGAGCAAGGCAACATCTTTAACCGCGACCCTATGAGAGTGCGCAAACTGCTGATGCACAAAAGAGAGATAATCAAACTTTTCTCTTTAATCAAGCAGGATGGTTACACCCTCATACCCTTAAGCGTTTACTTCAAGGGTAGCAAGGTAAAGGTTGAAGTGGGACTTTGCAAAGGTAAAAAGCTCCACGATAAGCGCCATACAGAAGCAGAGCGCTCCGCAAAACGTGACATCGACAGAGCTCTCAAGGAAAGGAATCACTAATTCTCCTTGACAATCTCTCCCTGTGCGTATATAATTCAATTCCACACAAAAAATAAAAACACCTGACCCAAAGGTCAGGTTTATATGGGGGCGCAATGGTTTCGACGGGGATTGTGAACCTCAGTAAGCGGGTAGTGGCGCGGACCCACTATAAAAGCCGCAACTTAAAAATAAACGACAACAATACAGTCGCTTTAGCAGCTTAATGCTGCTCGTCCTCCCGAAGAGCACCTCGGCTTCGGACAGGGCGTCGAACAGAGGTAAAGGTGCACAGAAAAACGCTCCGATTTCTGTCATCAACAAGGAGCTGCCCTGAAGGATAATCCCGTTGTCGGGAGCATCCTCCGGGAAAGACCAAAACGACAACTACACCCGTAGAAAGCTGTGGCAAGCGATTTTCGGACAGGAGTTCGATTCTCCTCGCCTCCACCATAATTCTCGCAATCGTATATACGGTTGCGAGTTTTTCTTTTGATAGAATACACAGCTGCTACGACCAAGCAATATAAAAAGGCCCCGGGTTGATAATCAACTCGGGGTCCTTGTTTAATTAAAGGTTAATATTTGTTTTCTGACAATCAGAACACAATGTAATCACCAATAACGAAGCTTGTCTTGATGTCTGCAATTGCTTTCTGGATTGCTGTTGCATCCTTAACATTTACTCTTGTATCTGTATTTACATCTGCAAGCTTAAGGGGAACTTCATCAAGTTCCAACAGGTCTGCAGCGTACTTCTGAACGAGTGTTGCATCCTTGATGTTTACCTTACCGTCCATATTCACGTCACCAACAAGGTACTTAACCTCGGGGTCTGCAGGATCAGAGGGCTTGGAGTCATCCTCGGAAGGGTCTGAAGGATCAGAGGGCTTGGAGTCATCCTCGGAAGGCTCTGAAGGATCAGAAGGCTTGGAATCATCCTCGGAAGGCTCTGAAGGATCAGAAGGCTTGGAGTCATCCTCGGAAGGCTCTGAAGGATCAGAAGGCTTGGAATCATCTTCAGAAGGTTCTGTGGGCTTAGCCTCAACGATGGAGAACTCCAGTTTCTTGCTGCCCTCGTAGTCGCCCTTGAAAGTGATCATAACCATATATGTGCCAATCTCTTTGCGGCCGCTCTCATAAGCAACATCGTAGTCTTCACCTTCAGTAAGAACATTGCCTTCTCTGTCCTTAACAGTTACATCAGGAGTCTTAACAGTGCCGTCATACTCGATTTCTGTAGCAGAAAGAGTGTATGTTTCGGGCTTGTAAATTACTGTTGACTCTGCTGTGCTACCGCAAGCACACTTGTAATCAACGTGACCATTTCTTGTAGTTGTTGCCTTTGTAACAACAGACTCATAAGTATGATCACCGGGATTTGTATGAATCATACCATCAGCATACTTCTCGCCGATGATGCCATAGAAGTTACCGCCTGTTTCCTCGGTCTCGTTAATTACCAGAATGGAGTTTGTACGATAATGGAAAGCAAGCATAATGTAGTTACAGGATGTAAGGATTGAAACGTTGTGTCTTACACCATCCTCTTTATAGGATAAGAGGAAATCCTTTGCATGCATATAGTTACCATCCATAATGTTGCGGTAACCAATCTCTGTGCCGAGCTCAAGGTCCTTGATTTCTTCAATATCAAGGTCATAAACCTTTACAGAAAGTTTGTTGTTGGGGTTGGGATTCTCGCAGAATGCTTTTTCCAGCTTCTCGCCAATGGTAAGACCAAGATAATTCTGCTCAAATCCGTACTCATTCCAAGCAAACTCGATGTAATCCTCGGACTCAACAAGCTTGTCCACCTGTGCACAGATGGGGTTGTATGTTGTATCCCATGTGTCTACACTACCACCGATAGGTGTAAAGTAGAGCTGGAATACCTTGTCTGTGTCAGAGCCAAGATAAAGAATCTTTTCAGCAGGGTCAATTTCATTTTCTCTGCCGCTTGTAATAAGTGCATACTGCTCTTCGTTTCTGTCTACGATGAGCTTACGCATTTCCTGAATCTGCTCTTTGCCCTGATACTCAACCATCAGGTTAGTATAGTTGAGAGTTGCATTGTAAATTTCATCGTGGTCAGAGATGATAACACCTGTCTGTGACCAGCTGTTACCGTTTCTGCCCAGGTAGTCGTTTTCGTCCAGGTTAGCAGTTGTGTAGAATACACCGTCTGTATGCTCTGTGCCGTCAGTTGCCAGGTAATGTGAAACAGTACAGCTCTTTACGTGCTGCATATTTGCTGTCTGGTCATCTACTGTCCAGTCAACCTTAACATAATTCATAAAGTCAGAAACTTTCTTGCCGGGAGCAAAGCTGTTGTAGCAATCAGTCTTAAGAGCTTTTGTGTAGTATGTGTTGAAGTTGATGTGCTTTCTTGACTCCAGCTTACCTGTAGTGGGGTTGTACTGCTTAACAGCATAGGAAGGAAGCTGATTAACGAGTGTTACCTTGATGCCGAGTCTTGCAGCTTCTGTGAACATATAAGAAATACGTACAAAGCCGTGCTCGTCATAGTTTGTTGTGTAGAGAGATCTCATATATCCGTAGTACTTACTCTCGGGAAGTACACAGACAGCAGCTGTAACAGATGTTCTGTATGTAGAGAATGTCATCTCAACTTCCTCATCGGGATGAGCGAGTTTGTACTGGATACACTGGTAAATCAGAAGACCCATACCTGCGTTAGGATCGCACAGGGAGTCACCCTTTACTCTGTAAAAAGCTTCTGCAGTAACGGTCTTGCCGTTGATGTTTGCATAGCTTGTGTGGCCAAGGCCCTGGAAATTCTCGGGGTTGTTGGCAAGGGGTAAAGTATCAAAGTAAGGGCTGATTGAATGTGTGTTGTTCTCCTCGATATTCTCTGCAATCGCAGGAAGAATTTCTGTGAAGAAAGGTTTGTCCTGATTTGTTTCCTCGATGTAGTAGTTAGTACCGAAAGCATCTGTCTCGCTGGGGAAAACCTCACTTGCATCAGCGACGATAACGCCGCTGAATGCAATGATGCTTATGAGGATACAAATTAATATACTTTTAATCTTTTTCATATTTAACACCTACCTGACTTAGGGCATAGTTGTTTGGTTGTACTTGATAGCAGATGCGCTGTAAGTTAATGATACCCAGGAAGCAGAGGAATTATGAGTTGTGTACAGATATGCTTCTGCATTTGCAATATAAGCAAACTTATCAGCCTTACCTGCTGTGTTGTTTGATGCAGTTACATTACCTGTGAGGTAAAGTCTTGAACCTGCAGATGTAACATAAACTACTGCACCGTTCCAACCACTTGTACTCTTGTTACCTGTGGCTTCGATACCATCAATCTTTACATAGCTTGCTGTTCTGATATCAATAGCACCACCTGTGCCTTTACCGCTGTTGTTGGTGAATACACAATTTGTGAATACAATCTTATTCGCTGTGGGGTCACCGTTTGAGTAAGCGTTGCCGTTCTGAATCTCAATAGCACCGCCGCCGGGAGTACCGCTTGCATTGTTATAGCCTGCCTGGTTACCCTCAAACACACAATCTGTAAGCTTGATTACCAGGTTGGGGCTTGAGTCATCAGTGGCGATTGCACCACCTGTGTAGAATGACTTGTTGTTCTTGAATGTTACATTGTTTGCAATAAGAGTTGTAGCACCTGTGCCGTTTGTTGTTGTGTCTGCTACGTAGATTGCACCGGCACTGCCTGTTGTTGCAATGTTATCCTCAAACACTGTGCCGCCCTTGATAGTAACGTTTGCAGCAGAAGCGTTTGTTGTGCTGAACATTGAAGTATCCAGATAGAGAGCACCACCAACAGGAGCAGAGTTGGACTTGAATGTGCCGCCGATAATCTCAACAGGAGCCTTTGCACCTGCCCACATTGCACCACCCTTATCAGCTGTGTTGGATGTGAATGTACAGGAGTCAATTGTAAGTTTGCCGCCCCATGCATAGTGGTAAATTACACCACCAAGA
>CALEIO010000146.1 GCA_937875885.1 uncultured Clostridia bacterium
AGCAGTTAACTCTTCTTTAACGATTTTAACCACCAT
The DNA here is from genome assembly GCA_937875885.1 of uncultured Clostridia bacterium. Taxonomy (GTDB): domain Bacteria; phylum Bacillota; class Clostridia; order Oscillospirales; family Acutalibacteraceae; genus Ruminococcoides. The sequence goes on from CALEIO010000146.1 coordinate 37, forward strand.
CTGAGGTGCAGTAAGACTTTCCATAACGTTTGCACCAATGCATTTTTCGGCAACAGTGTTTGTAAAATCTTTTGCAACCTTGTAGTTTACGTCAGCTTCAAGAAGAGCAAGACGCACCTCTCGCATAGCGGTTTTTACGTCGCTTTCAGAGAGTTTACCTTTATTTTTAAGCTTTTTGAATACGCCGGTAATTTTATCCGACAAGCTCTCAAATGCCATATTATGCCTCCTGCTGTTCCAGTTTATCTGTGAGGGTGACAATCTCCTTGGCTGTTTCTGCCACAGAGGTATCTGCCTGCTGAGCAATCCTGTGTGCCAGAGCACGGATGCTGCGGGAGTACTCACCCACACGCTTGAATCTTTCGTAAAGACCAAGCTTACGTTCATATTCATACAGCTCTGCTTCGCTGCGCTTCACAAGGTCGCGCACACCCTGCCTTGTAATGCCCATCTCCTGTGCTGTTTCAGAGAGAGAAAGGTCATCGTTATAGTAAAGGGATACTGCCTCGTGCTGCTTAACGCTCAGAAGCTGTCCGTAAAAATCGAATAACAGGGAGATTTCTATATTTTTGTCCATAGCACCCTCCCGAATTACAAAGAAAAAGCGGATTTCTCCTCCGCTGTGTAAAGTTATTTTCTTTACACCTTTGCAATTATACTACCCAAATCCCCCTTTGTCAATAGTAAAATGCCACTAAAACAGCAGGATTTCTCAAGTTTTTTTACTTATCCTATGAATTCGCATATACAAAATCGGCAACTTTCACAAAATCTTACTCAAATTGCACAATTTTATATTTTTTTGCTGATTTTGCAACACATATATGATATACTTATAATGATTAAAACTATAGTATTGGAGTTAAAGCTTACGGAACAGATAATTAACATTGACAGAATGGAGCAGGCAGTTGCCCTGTTCGGCAGTTTTGATGAAAACATAAAACTCATAGAAAAAGAATACAGTGTCTCTGTTGTTGGCAGAGGAAGCGAGCTGAAAATAAGCGGAGATATCGAGAATGTGGACAAGGCTTCCAGAGTTATTGAAAGTCTTCTGATGCTCATTAACCGCGGTGAGGTGCTTTCAGAGCAGAACATCCGCTACTGCATCTCCCTTATAAACGAAGGCTCAAACGAAAAAATAGAAAATCTTCTGGGTGACTGCATCTGCATTACATCCAAGGGTAAACCCATAAAGCCGAAAACCATCGGTCAGAAGCGCTACTGCAAATACATTGCAGACAACACCATTACCATCGGTGTAGGTCCTGCCGGTACCGGTAAAACCTACCTTGCGGTTGCAATGGCTGTGACCGCTTTCAGAGCAAAGCAGATAAACAGAATCATCCTTACCCGTCCTGCTGTTGAAGCAGGCGAAAAGCTGGGATTCCTCCCCGGTGATTTGCAGAGCAAGGTTGACCCATATCTGCGACCCCTTTACGACGCTCTGTTTGATATGCTGGGAGCAGAAACCTACCAGAAATATGTGGAGCGCGGCAACATTGAGGTTGCACCCCTTGCCTATATGCGAGGCAGAACCCTTGATGACAGCTTCATCATCCTTGACGAAGCACAGAACACCACCACAGAGCAGATGAAAATGTTCCTCACTCGTCTGGGTTTCAACTCAAAAATGGTTATCACAGGCGACATCACCCAGATTGACCTGCCCAACGGTGCCAGGTCGGGACTTAAGGAGTGCATAAAAGTCCTCAAAGGAATCGATGACATTGCAAGCTGCACATTTACAGAAAAAGACGTTGTCCGCCACAGACTTGTGCAGGACATTATCAAAGCATACGAAAAACTTGACGAAAGCAGGAATAGAAATGACAAAAGATAAAGTTAAAGTTATAATCACCAACAGACAGAAAAACGTAGCAATTCCCACAGGACTCAGAATGCTTGTAAGACGTTGCTGCCTTGCTGTTCTCCAGATGGAGAACTTCCAGGGTGCAGCAGAGGTAAGCGTGTCCTTTGTGAACAACGAGCAGATCAAGGAGCTTAATGCTCACTACCGCAACAAGGATATCGAGACCGACGTACTCTCCTTTGTTATGAGCAACGAAGACGGCACATTTGATGTTAACCCCGAAACAGGTGCACAGGTGCTGGGTGACGTTGTAATCTCTATGGAGAAAGCTATGGAGCAGGCAGATATCTTTGGCCACGGACTTCAGAGAGAAGTTGGCTACCTTACCTGCCACAGTGTTCTCCATCTTCTTGGCTATGACCACGAAGACAACAACCTGGAGCGCATCCGTATGAGAGAAAAGGAAGAGGCTGTTATGGATATGCTGGGTCTGCCCGCATCCTCAAGCTACATTGCTCCCGAAGAATAATGAAAAAACAGCTCAGAAGTTTCGGCTATGCCTTTGAGGGTATATTCACTGCCATAAAAACAGAAGCTCACCTGAGGTTTCACATTGTGGCGGCTTTCTATGTTTTCATCTTTGCATATCTGGGTGAATTCACCCTTCCCCAGTGGGCAATCCTTGCCCTCACAACGGGACTTGTAATTTTTGCAGAGCTTGTAAACACCGCTTTAGAGGAGCTGTGCGACCTTTACTCTACAGAGCGCAATCCGAAAATAAAACGAATCAAAGATATATCCGCAGGTGCTGTGCTTGTACTTGCAGCAGCAGCCTGCATTGTTGCGCTCAGTCTGTTTTTGTTTTCAGGCAAGCTCTGCCTTGCTTTCTGCAAACTCTGTGCCGCACCTATGTGGTTTATTCCTTTAGGTTTATCCTGTATGCTTTCTGTGTTTTTCGTTGCCTTTACGGGTAAGAAGAAAAAATAATACAGACCACATCTCCGTCACATCACCCCGTGGTGTGGCGGTCAGTTATTAAAATACATCAAACCAACCATACATACCGAAAGGATATTTTTATGAACGAAAAAGACCGCTCTGCCTTTATTGCCATTGTAGGCAGACCCAACGTGGGAAAATCATCTTTGCTCAACTGTATGCTGGGCGAGAAAATTGCAATTGTTACCAACAAACCCCAGACCACCCGCACAAGAATTATGGGTGTACTCACACAGGGTGAGTATCAGCTGGTGTTTACCGACACACCCGGTATGCACCGTGCAAAAACTGCCCTGGGCAAATATATGGTTAAGTCCGTAACAGAAACCGTAAGCGGTGCAGACGCCTGCTTGCTGGTGGTTGATGCCACAGAAGAGGTTTCTGACACAGAGCGCGACCTGATTGAGCGTATGAAGGTTATGCATCTGCCCTGTGT
>CALEIO010000147.1 GCA_937875885.1 uncultured Clostridia bacterium
AGTAAGCAGTGTCAAGCATAGAAGACACATTATCACAATCACTTTTGAGAATCTGCATATTATCTCCTGTAAGCTGTGAGCTGCGCTTCATAGAAAGGGTATGAACTGTAATACTCTCGGGAGAAAGGTCGCAGATACCCTGAATTGTATTAGCAAAACTTTCAGGAGTATCCCCGGGAAGTCCTGCAATAAGGTCTGTGTTGATATGTCTGAAACCGACTTTTCTTGCAAGTTCAAATGAGCGGAAGAAATCCTCAACAGTATGACGTCTGCCGATATTCACAAGCACATCATCGTTAAGAGTCTGGGGATTGACGCTGAGACGGTCACAACCGTTTTCTTTGAGAGCTATAAGCTTTGCTTCTGTGATGGTATCAGGTCTGCCTGCTTCAACAGTAAACTCGCGACAGGTTGACATATCAAAATTTTCTCTGACAGTTTTAAGAATCTTTGCAAGGTCTTCTGCTTCGAGGGTTGTGGGTGTGCCGCCGCCCATATACACAGATTCGAGTCTTAAATTGAGCTTTGCGGCAATCTGTGCTGTATGGACAATCTCTTTGCAAAGAAGGTCAACGTATTCGGGGATAAGGTGTTTTGCTTTCTCTACAGACTGTGAAACGAAAGAACAATAGCTGCAACGTGTGGGACAAAAAGGAATTGATATATACAAACTGAATGAATCATCTTTTGATACATCAAGAATTTTCTGCTCATTGATGCAGGTTGTGGCAGCAAGGTTGAGCTTTTCATCGCTCACAAGCAAAGCCCCGGTAAAATATTCTTTTGCCTGCTCCTCGCCCATTTCTTCTTTGAGTTTTCTTAAAAGCTTTATGGGTCGCACACCTGTGAGAAGTCCCCAGGAAAGCTTTAGGTCTGTATATTCGCTGAGAAGATTATAGAGTAGCGTTGCCATCTGAAGTTCATCATCATGCGTTCCGGATTTTACAGAAAGCTCTTTTGAGAAATCATTGATGGTAACTGAAACTGTAAGATTATCATCCGCCGCAGAGATAATAGCGGGAGATTCAAACTCTTCAGGCGCTTCATCGCAAGGAATTACAGTAATCTTCTCATTTGGGAAAAACGCCCTTGTTAAATTTTCAAGTTCATAATGGAACTTATGATTGACTGTATATAAATTCATAAAATGATTATATCCTTAAACTAAATATGGGTTATAAACACGTTCTTCGCTGAGGGTGGTTTCTCTGTCGTGACCGGGATAAACTTTATAGTCCCCCTGCAAATCGAAGAGCTTCTTTATACTCTCTGCAAACACCTGTGCATCGCCTGTAGGAAGATCGCTTCTGCCGATTGAACGATAGAAAAGTGTGTCACCCGAGAAGATAACACCGTCTTCCTCCACTACGAAACAACCACTGCCCTGAGTATGACCGGGTGTAAGAACAAAGCGGATTTCTGTATTTCCGAGGGTGATGACGTCGCCATCCTCAAGCACAACATCTGCTGTGCAAGGCTCTAAACCGCGGAAAAGTCTGCCTGAAAGATTCAGGCTGTTATCCGTAAGAAAAGGCACTTCGGGAGAAGAAATTACAATCTTTGCACCAAAGCGCTCTGCATACTCGCAAACAGCACCAATATGGTCAAAATGTCCGTGAGTGAGCAGAATGTATTTTACGTTACCCTCACCTGCTGACTCCAGAGCCTCTGTAAGCTTTTTGTCTGCAAAGCCGGGGTCAACTACAGCTGTATGGTTGGTTTCTTTATCTGTGAGCACATAGGCATTTGTGCCAAGGACACCAACCTGATATTTTTTAACATCTATCATCTTGAAAGCTCCTTTGAATCTACAATAAGAGTCACAGGGCCGTCGTTGAGAAGGTCTACCTTCATATCTGCACCAAATTCTCCCTGCTCGACAGAGGTGATGCCTGCCTCTCTCATACACTGACAGAAAAATTCATAAAGGGGCAATGCTGTGTCGGGTCTTGCTGCATTGTCAAAGCTGGGTCTTCTGCCCTTGCGGCAATCTGCACACAGAGTAAAGTTGGAGATAACCAATACTCCGCCGCCCATATCCTGCAACGAAAGATTCATTTTGTCATTCTCATCGCAGAACACCCGAAGAGATGCAATCTTTGAAGCAAGGACTCTTGCCTCGGTCTCATCGTCGGATTTCTCCACCCCAAGCAGGATGAGAAATCCTTTTTCGGTCTGTCCGATTATATTTCCGTCAACAGCAACAGTTGCTCTGCTGACACGTTGAATAACTGCTTTCATATTTTCATCTTACCTTAATCTGATTATTTTCTTGAAATTGATGTAATACCCTTAATGCCTGAAAGACGTGTCATAATACTCTTGAGGTGGCCTGTGTCGGCGACATCGATTGTGACATTGATGATGGCCATTCCGTCTGCAAGCTCGCGACAGTTAAGTGAACGAATCATAATGTGGAGAGCAGAAAGTTGATTTGATACATCTGCAAGGAAACCTGTACGGTCCATACCAATAATCTCAAGACTTGTCTGGAACACCTCTTTAACGCTGTGTTCCCAATGTGCAGACACCCAACGTTTGGGCTCTTCTGCCTTGCTGATATCCTGGGGTACGTTTGTACAGCCGCACTTATGGATTGAAACTCCATAGCCACGGGTTATGAAACCGATAATATCGTCACCGGGTACGGGGTTACAGCATCGGGAGAATTTGATGAGTACATCGTCCATACCATCAACAATAACACCAGAGCCGACTTTCTTGTTTCTGTGAGTATCAGAAGCAATTGTAGGCACAATCTCTGTCTCCTGCTTGCCGTACATTTTCTGATAGAGCTCACGGATTCGGGGCATAATCTTCCACAGCTGAATACCGCCGTAGCCGATTGCAGCATAGAAGTCTTCAAGAGTATTAACCTGAATCTTAAGGTTAACCTTTGAAAGGAAATCTTCCAGCTCCT
>CALEIO010000148.1 GCA_937875885.1 uncultured Clostridia bacterium
CACCCGTAGTTGTGAGCTTCCACTTTTCCTTAAGCACGTTAAAAACCTTTTTAGCGGCTCTCGTTGTCCAGTGATGGTCGGTTTTATAATAAAGCAGTGTGTCGCTGTCTTTCACGCTTTTTTCAAAGAGACTGCAGATGTTCACCCAGACCATTTTTTTATCTGCTTTAAGCAGTTTATATATCTGCCTTATTTCATCTCTCTGATTGGGCATTTCAAGATGTTTAGGCAGCTTATCGGAATATATATACGAAGAATTCGGTGCTAAAAGAAAGGCTCTTTTAAGGCTCTTGTTGCTCTTTGTGAATTCTATCACTGCATCGGTTATCTCCTTGACCTGCTCTTCGTTATAAGCACTCTGACTGTCAAAAAGAAAACCGTCCTTGCCTATATAAACTCCGTTTTCCTCATCCTTACCGGCAACTCTGTCGGCATAGGTTTTAAGGGAAATCAGTTTATCCCTGAAAGGAAACTGGTCTGTAAGGTAGCTCTCAAAGTTTTTCATAAAGCTGCCGTCAAACAAGCCCGAAGCCGTCAGCGACGGCATATCGGTAAGCACTCTGTTTTCACTTTCTGAAAATTCTCTGTCATCCGCAAGAATATGAAGACCTGCTACACTGAAAACACTCAGAAGAAAAACGAGTATGACAGCAACACTTATCATAGCGCCCTTGCTGTAGGAATATTCCTCTTCCTGCAAAGGGGTTGTGTTGTCATATTTATCTGAATTCATAGTCAAATATCCTTAAATTAAAATCTGAAATATAAGAAGGGGTTATAGGTTTCACTTATGAGATATGCCACTGACAAAGCAAAAATCAGCATATAGCCTACACCCTCAACAATCTTTCCGGTTTTGCCTTTCTGATGGTTACTTACAAACTCAAAAACGCCTATAGCACTAAGGCTCATAACAAATATCAGGAAGATATTTTCAGACAGAAGGTATTTTGCCTGAGGGTCAATAAATGAGCCGCCGAAACCTGACATTGAGCCGATAAGACTCAGAGCATCGCCCAAGCTCCCACTTGCGAAGAAAACCCAACCTAACATCACAACTGCCATGGTACCCATATATTTAACCGCTTTGGGAAGTTTCTCAAGGAAGCCCTGCAGCAGATATTTTTCTGCTATGAGAAGCACACCGTAGAACATACCCCATGCAATGAAATTCCAGGCTGCACCGTGCCACAGACCCGTCAGAGACCAGACTATAAGGGTATTGATTATGGTTCTTTTTACACCCTTTCTGTTACCGCCGAGAGGTATATAAACATAATCTCTGAACCATGAACCGAGGGACATATGCCATCTGCGCCAGAACTCCGTAACACTTGAGGAAACAAAGGGATAGTTGAAGTTTTCAAGGAAATCAAATCCGAATATTTTGCCAAGACCGATTGCCATATCGCTGTAGCCGGAAAAATCGAAATAAACGTGGAGCATATAAGAGAATGCATATATCCAGCAGAAGAGCACAGAGGAATCGGAAGATTCCTTGAAAACAGCCACAACCTCACCCAGAAGGTTTGCAAGGAGAATCTTCTTGCTCAGTCCCATAACAAATCTTCTGACACCGAGAGCTGCTTTTTCGAAGCTGTGAGTACGGTTTTCAAGCTGCTGTGCAATGTCTGAATATCTTACAATGGGGCCTGCAATAAGCTGGGGGAACATAGAGATGTAAGCTGCAAGGTTTATGAAGTTGCGCTGTGCTTTTGTATCCTGGCGATACACATCAACAGCGTAGCTCAGAATCTGGAATGTATAGAAGCTGATGCCGATAGGCAGAGCAATTCTGAGCAGGGGAACAGACATACCTGTGAGAGCGTTGAAGTTCTCAATGAAGAAGTCTGCATATTTGTAGTAGCCTAATATCGAAAGGCTGAAAACAACAGAAGCGACCAAAAATACTTTTGATCGCTTCATGCCTTGATACTTTTCAATCAATAATCCGAATACATAACCTTGCGTAATGGATATCAGCATGAAGATGAGAAACTTGGGCTCACCCCAGCCGTAAAAGAAAAGGCTTGAGAGGAGCAAGACCGTGTTTTTAAGTTTTTTTGGTACCGCAAAGTACAGAATCAGTACAATGGGCAGAAAGTAAAATAGAAAGGGGATACTTGAAAAAAGCATAGGTCTTACTCCACTCGTGTTATTTAGTTAAGTTTTAAGTGTTAATTAAGCTACGATAGCCTCGTTAACTACTACGTTTGCGTTTGCATAAACAGTTGTGAACTGAGTTGTGAATGTGTCAACGATGTCGCCGTTGCCAACGTAGGAAACGATGTAATCCTCAACAGTAGCGATAACAACCTTCTCGGGGAAACCACACATCCACTGTGTGCCGTCGATTGTTGCCTTGATCTCTGTTACGAGAGCGTCCATATCAGCTGTGTTTACAACGTGGAATGCGCCACATGTGAAAGTGTTAGCGTTCATAGCGTGCATCATAGAAGCAGCTGCATCGATCTTGGAAGCAGACTCTGTGGGGAAGTGGAGAGTTGCGTTGAGAGCCTCTACAGCCTCACCTGTTACGCCGAAAGCAGCGGGACCTTCCCAGTTTGTTGTCTCATCTGTGAGCATATCGCCGCCACCTACGGGGAACTTGGACTCTTCGGGATAAGAAGCCCATACTGTCTCAAGAATCTCGAGAGCACTTGCGATTGTGGATGCAGGAGCTGTTGTGCCCTGTGTGTCCTGTGTGCTGCCACCGTTGTTTGTGCCGCATGCTGCGAGAGAGAGCATGAGCATAGCTGCCATAATTACTGCAATAATTCTTTTCATGATAGAAACCTCCGTTAATAAATTTTTTATAAAGTTTTATTGCCTACAGTTTATTGCTTACAGATTGAAACGCTGCCTGTGGTTTCGTCGTGAGAAAGCTCATAGACGGAATTGTCATTCAGCATAAGTCTGTAAGAATTATTTATATCTGAACCGTCAACCACCCAATACACGTTTACCCCTTGGTTTACAGTAAACTGTGAACCGGTAAACAGATGTGCATTTGTGTCTGACGAGTAGATTTCCATAGTGCCTTTTGTGACTTCTATTGTTGTTTCCTTGGCAGGTTTAAGTGCCAGGGGAATGTAGGTTTCTGTAGTTGTTTCTCTTGCAAAAGCTGCAACGGGAAAATCAATTACAACAGGTGAGTCTGAAATTTCGTTGCCGTTTACGAAAAGCTGTGTGTTGTTGCGACCGCTGAAAGCGAAAACACAAGTGAACACAAGCACCAGACAAGCGGCAAGTGCGCAGATGCTGTAAACATTGGAGAGCTTTCTGCTCTTTTTTACTATGTTTTGTGCATCCTCAATCAGATTGTCGTCAATTCCCGTAATAGCCATTGCCATTACTTGGTTTTTCATATGTGATATCCTTCCTTCTGGAGATAAACTCTCAGCTTGTCCCTTGTGCGCATAAGGGTGGACTTCACCTTGCTCGGGCTGAAACCGAACATTTCTGCAATATCCTCAACGCTGTCGCAGTAAAAGTATCTGCGGACAAACACCCGACGTGCATCGTTCTTTTGTGTGTGCAGAAAGTCAGAGATGTGTCTGCTCAGCATTCTGATGTCGGTTTCGTTTTCTACGCTGACACCTGAAGGGGTACAGTCGTCAAGCTCTGAAAGAGAAAGCAGGGTGTCTGCAGAGCTTCTTTTCTGGGCGTTTCTGTGCTTGAGCTTGTTGATTGCAGAGTTTCGGGCAATCTTTGCGATATATGCCATAAGGGATTCGGGCTTTTGGGGTGGTATGGAATTCCAGGTCTGCATATATGTATCGTTTACATTTTCTTCGCTGTCTTCAGTATCTCCGAGAATGTTTACGGATATC
>CALEIO010000149.1 GCA_937875885.1 uncultured Clostridia bacterium
CCTGAATATCTCTTCTCATACTTTGCAGTATGGCGTCTTGGAGCTGTTGCAATTCCAACGAATCGTGTCTACACTCCAAGCGAACTATCCTACATGGTGGAAAACTCCGGAGCAAAAGTAATCATCACAGATACTGAAGGAAAAGACTCTGCATCAGGTCTTGGAATCTCAGTCTATGTTCCGGAAAACATCGAATCATTCCGCACAGCAGATGTGCTTCCTCCGGCAAATACTGATTTCAACGATTTATGTCAGCTTCAGTACACATCAGGCACAACAGGAAAACCAAAAGGAGCAATGCTCACTCATGGAAACTGGCTTGCTGCGATTCACAACGAGTGCGATGTCTTAACTTTAAAGCAGGATGATGTATACTTAGGCATCTATCCAATGGGACATGTGGGTCTCTCCTGGGGAATTGCTGCAATGAGAGCCGGTGCTCTCTATGTAATGATGGAGAGATACGAACCAACACGCTACCTTGAGCTCTGCAAAAAGTTCGGCGTAACTGTTCTTGCAGGAATGCCTCCTGTAATCCACTCCTTAACCGAAGCACCAGAGAATGCAGGATATGAAGAGTGTCTCAAAACAGTTCGCGAAATCATCTCCGGCGGCGGTCCGCTTCACCATGATATCTGGAAACGCTTCCACTACAGATACAACATTCCGGTAATCAACGCATACGGTCTTTCAGAAACAGTTGTTATTGGCACTGGAACTGTAATCCGCCCTGAAGATTATGCATCAGCCGACCGCTTCCAGAGTGTAGGACATCCTGTCTGCTTCTCTGAAGTAAAAATCGTAGATGAAAATCGTAATACAGTAGAAAAAGGACAGGTTGGAGAGCTGGCAGTTAAAGGTCCTGGCGTTATGCTCAGATACTATAAGGACGAAAAGGCAACAAACGAAGTTCTTGCCGACGGCTGGCTTTACACAGGCGATATGGCTAAAGAGGACGAGGACGGCTTCATCTTCCTGGTAGACAGAAAGAAGGATGTTATCATCTCCGGTGGTGAAAACCTCTACCCCGTTCAGATCGAGGACTTCCTCCGCGGTCACAAGGCAATCAACGACGTTGCTGTTATCGGTCTGCCCGACGAGCGTCTGGGCGAAATCGCCGCTGCTATCATCGAGCTTAAAGAAGGCTTCACAGCCACCGAGGAAGACATCAACGAATTCTCCAAGGCAATGCCCCGCTACAAGCGTCCCCAGCGTGTTATCTTTGCAAAGGTACCCCGCAATCCCACAGGCAAAATCGAAAAGCCCAAGCTCCGCGAACTTTACGGCGCCGCAAAACTGGTTGACGCCCAGAACAAGTCATAAAACGTACATATGGGAATATACTAAATCTATTAAGGAAAGTCAGGTGTGAGGAATTCTTATTTTAATTGTCAATTAAGCAAAGAAGCCTCATACCTTTTTATTATTAAAGGAGGAAAAATTATGAAAAAAGCATTATCTATCCTGATCACTTTAGTGCTTATGGCAGGAATGTGCACTGTGTCCGCTTCTGCGGCTGATACGGATGTTGCATCTCAGGACTACTGGATTGCAGAGTCTCCCGACATTGCTCCCGAGGACATTCCCGGAGAGATCATCGGCAGACTTGGTGACACAGATAACTCACAGACTGTAAACATCAAGGACGCCACAAGCATTCAGAAGTTTGTTGCTTCACTCATCGAGTTTCCCGAAGAGGTCAAGTTCCTTGCAGACACAGACTTCTCAGGTGACATTACTGTAAGAGATGCAACTGCAGTTCAGAAGCACATTGCAAGCCTGCTTGAGGAATCCCTCATTTCAAATTTTGTTTACAAGGCATTCGCTCCCGACCCTGAGCTTATAGGCGCCTGGGAAACATCATTCGACATAGCAGACGTAATCAATGCTCTTATTGCTTCCACTACAGAGGATCCCTTCCTTCAGGAGTATATAAGCACTATGATTCCCGGATTTGAGGAATACTATCTTATCCCCCAGCACATCAACATTGAGTCTTTCCCCTTAGAGGTAAAATGCACCTTCAAAGAGGACAATTCTTATTTCATGATCATTAACGATGAAGCCCTTAACGTTATAATGGATAGTGTAAAAGAAGACCTTAGCGGTGACCTTGAGAGTTTCCTCAAAGCATACGTAAAGGAAAAGAATCTCCCCCTTTCCCCCAATCAGATTGTAAATCTTATGGGATATAATTCGATGGACGCTCTTGTAGAGGAAATGCTCCCTGCTGATATGGTGTTCGACATTGCGGAACCCGTACGTGGCTACTATCGCACTGCCCCCGGGGGTAAGCTCTATATGGACGAGTACTCCGACACAGTTTACGAGACCTACGAGATCAAGGGTGACACCCTCACCATCACAGGCACCTCCGAAGAATTCCCCGAGAACGAAATGCTGGAAGATGCGATAAACTCCATGTATCCCATAATATTCAAAAAGGCAATAATCTGGTAAAATATTGATCTGCTTCATAAAACACCAAGGTCGGCACACTCATGGAAGTGTGCCGACCTTTGTTATATAAGCATTTGTTGTTATGTTTAATTGTTCTTTACCCTTGTTTCGCAGTATTTGCAGCGGAGGACGTTTTTGTCTGCGTCCACCAGCTTGAATGCCTGCTGAAGCTCCTGCTCTGTGTGGGTGATGCACTTGGGGTTTTCGCACTTGTATGCGCCATTTGCATCATCCTGAAGAGGTGTGGGACGTACAGCGTCAGCAGAGATGCCCTGCTTTGCGTCCTCAAGGAGCTTGAGGATGAGTGCCATACGCATATATTTGCCGTTGAGCACCTGCTTGAAGTAGCAGGCACGGCTGTCGTAGTCCACCTCTACAGAGATTTCGTTTACTCTGGGCAGGGGATGAAGAATAATCATATCCTCTTTAGCTGTTGCAAGTTTGTCTGCAGTGAGGATGTAGCTGTCCTTAAGGCGCTCGTACTCTGCCTTATCCTCAAATCTTTCGCCCTGAACACGGGTCATATAGAGGATATCGAGAGAAGGCATTGCCTCCTCCAGGCTCTCGCACTCAACGTACTCGATGCCGTTCTTCTCTATCACCTCATAGATGAGGTAGCTGGGAATCTTCAGCTCTTTTGGTGCGATGAAAACAAACTTAACGTCCTTGTATCTTGCCAGAGCTGTGCACAGAGAGTGAACAGTTCTGCCGTATTTAAGGTCGCCGCAGAAGCCTACGGTAAGACCGGAGAATGTACCTTTCTCACGCTTGATTGTGAGCAGGTCTGCCAGAGTCTGTGTGGGGTGGTTGTGTCCGCCGTCACCTGCATTGATAACAGGTACAACACAGTTTCTGTCTGCCACAAAGGGTGCGCCCTCAATGAAATGGCGCATTGCAATGATATCTGCATAACAGCCTACAACTCTTGCGGTGTCAGCCACACTCTCGCCCTTTACGGCAGAGGAGTTGTCGCCGTCGGAGAATCCGATTACAGAGCCGCCGAGCTCGTGCATTGCAGCTTCAAAAGAAAGTCTTGTTCTTGTGGAAGGCTCAAAGAAGAGTGTGGCAAGTTTTTTGCCCTTGCAGCTCTCTCGATACTTCCAGGGGTTTGCAATAATATCCTCGGCAACGTTCATCATAGAATCAATTTCTTCTATGGTGAGTTCGCCGATATCAAGAAGTCCTCTCATAACTTAAACCACCTTGAGTGAAATTGAGTAAAATTATGCGCCGATCCAGCTCTCGTCAGAGGGGTTATCTCTGAACTTAAGAAGACGAGCAACGTCCTCTGCCTTGATGTAACCTGACTCTGCAGCAGCCTCTGCAACAGCATCAAGGTTTGTAAGGCTTACGTTCTTAACATTAGCTGCAGCAAGTCTGTCAAGGCCCTTCTGCATACCGTATGTGAAGATAGAAACAATTCCCAGTACCTCTGCGCCTGCTTCGCGGAGTGCATCTACAACGTCGATAACAGAGCCGCCTGTGGAGATAAGGTCCTCAACAACTACTACCTTCTGACCCTCTTTGAGTCTGCCCTCGATACGGTTCTGTCTGCCGTGGTCCTTTGCAGAGCCACGTACATAACCCATGGGCATACCAAGGATGTGAGCAGCGATTGCAGCGTGAGCAATACCTGCTGTTGATGTACCCATAATTACTTCACAGTCGGGGAAATATTTTAAAATTGTCTTGGCAAGACCTGTTTCAACATCGTTTCTTACTGCAGGTGATGTGAGAGTAAGTCTGTTGGCACAG
>CALEIO010000150.1 GCA_937875885.1 uncultured Clostridia bacterium
AAGGCCTCAGCCTCCTCAGCGGTGGCGTGGATGGTGTGGCCCTCCTGCCACAGGAACTCGCGGTGGCGCAGGAAGGGACGGGAGGTCTTCTCCCAGCGCATGACGGAGCACCACTGGTTATACTTCATGGGCAGGTCACGGTGAGACTGCAGAACGTTAGCGAAATGCTCGCAGAACAGGGTCTCGGAAGTGGGACGGATGGCGTACTTCTCTTCCAGACGCTCGCCGCCGCCCAGGGTGACCCAGGCACACTCGGGAGCAAAACCCTCAACGTGGTCCTTCTCTTTCTGCAGAAGGCTTTCGGGAATAAACATAGGCATATAAACATTCTCGTGCCCTGTCTCCTTAAAACGTCTGTCCAGGTCTTTCTGGATATTCTCCCAGATAGCATAACCGTAAGGGCGGATAACCATACAACCCTTAACGCCTGAATAGTCAACAAGCTCTGCTTTCTTAACTATATCGGTATACCATTTTGCAAAATCTTCGTCTCGGCTTGTGATAGCCTCAACCATCTTTTTATTGTCTGCCATATTAACACCCCTTCAGGATAATAAACATATACAGTTATTATACATTCAAGCTACTGAATTTTCAAGTCTTTTATGGCTTATAATTTCTTAAGCTCAAATATTAGTTACAAAAGTGTATAAATTTGCAAAAAAGTATTGACATCAAACCAAAATATAAATAATATGTTTTTAGTGTTACAAATACTTTTCTCAGATAAACAACCTGCAGAAAAGTAAAGGTTAACCAATATTACACCATTCATACCGAGCAGATTAGCACGGCACGGTATAGTGTGTCTGACCGAATAAAATCCCACTTGTCAGGCACTAATTCCACAGGAGGCATTTATCATGGTTTTTGAAAAAGTAAAAAGTATTCTTGCAGAACAGTTCGACATTGATGAGGACACAATCACAATGGATACAAACATTCAGGATGACCTGGGTGCTGACTCTCTTGACGTTGTAGATCTTCTTATGACTATCGAAGATGAGTTTGAGGCAGAAGTTCCCGATGAGGAAATCGAGAACATCAGAACTGTAGGCGAGCTTGTTTCTTTCATCGAGGCAAACGCTTAAGTTACTTATTCCATAAACCACCGATCGGGTTCTTCCCCGGTCGGTTTTTATTTTTTATCATAGAAATGCAAAAACACCGCCCGGGATTGCTCCCAAGCGGTGCCTCTGCTTTTAGGTTTTTGAAATTAAACGTGAAACGAAAAAATCGATGATGTCAAAGTTTTTATGCAGTCTTTGTGCCGATTTCGCCGTACAGACCGAATCTGAACAGTTTACTTTCATCCTCAGGATTATCACAGAGCACATAAGCCTCTGCAATTCTACCGCCCTCAATCAGCTGTGTTAAGCCGATGAGCTGACAAAGCTTGCTTTTAAGGTTGAGGTGATCTCCCTCACGGGTTACAAGATAGACATTGCCCTTGCAAGTGTCAAGCACGGTGAGGAACTTATCAACATCGATGTTACGTAAACTAACGACTGTAGTCATAGTTACTCCTCCTTTTAATAAATAAAATTCGTGCTGCCATTTACCATTTGGCATGTTCCTAAAAAGTTGTTGGTTTTATGAGATTGTGTAAACCAACAGTCAGGTGGACTTTACCTGACAATTTCATTATACTCAAATTTTCGTGATTGTCAACAATTCAGAGTGTTTTCCGTTGTGCACATTGCTATTCTTGCGATAAAACTCAACCACACAAAGTATCATTTTTTGTTCATCATCAACAACACATTCCTGCTGTGCATAATCGCACCAATAGCCGAGATGGTCAGTTTACACCGAAATTGCACCATCTCCCCCATAGTTTTTAACAAAATCACCGAAATGCGTAAAAGTGTGGTTGAGAACGTGCAAAAAATGATGTATAATAGGTTTATATATGAAAAACGGAGGTTTTTACCATGCTTAACGATTTCTATAAACAGTTCAAAAGCGGCACCGACATCCGCGGTGTGGCAAGTGAAGGTGTTGAGGGCGAACCTCTTAACCTTACAAATGAAGCTGTAAAGAATATGGCAGGAGGCTTTGCTCTCTGGCTCAGCGAAAAAACAAACAAGAAGGCATCTGACCTTAAGATTTCCATCGGTCGTGACAGCCGTATTTCCGGCGAGCGCATTGCAGGCGTTGTAAGAGATACACTCAAAACTTTCGGTTGCGAGGTTATCTACACAGACTACGCTTCCACTCCCTCTATGTTTATGACAACCGTAGACCTGGGTTGCGACGGTGCTGTGCAGATTACTGCAAGCCACCACCCCTTCAATCGCAACGGTCTTAAATTCTTCACCCGTGGCGGTGGACTTGAGGGCTCTGACATTGCAGCTATCCTTGAAAATGCACAGGAGGAGAAAACTCCCGAGATTTCTGCAGAGGGTACTGTAAAGAATGTAAACTATATGGAGCAGTACTGCGAAAACCTTAAGAATCAGATCAAGAAAGAAGTAAATGCAGAAAACTACGATAAACCCCTTGAGGGCTTCAAGATTGCTGTTGATGCAGGTAACGGTGTGGGCGGATTCTACGCAGACAAAGTTCTTGCACCCTTGGGTGCTGATGTAAGCGGCAGCCGCTACCTTGATCCCGACGGAATGTTCCCCAACCACGTTCCCAACCCCGAAAGCCCCGTTGCAATGAAAGCTATCTCCGATGCAGTTATCGAGTCAGGCTCTGACCTGGGTGTTATCTTTGACACAGACGTTGACCGCGGAGCTGTTGTTGACAGCAAGGGTAACGAAATCAACCGTAACCGTCTTGTTGCTTTGGCTTCTGCAATTGCACTTGAGGGTTGCGAAGGCGGCACAATTGTTACCGACTCCATCACATCTGACGGACTCAAGGAATTCATCGAGACAACTCTGGGTGGACAGCACTACCGCTATCGCCGCGGATATAAAAACGTAATCGATAAGGCTGTTGAGCTCAATGCTCAGGGCATTAAGTGTCCCCTTGCTATCGAAACCTCAGGCCATGCCGCTATGCAGGAAAACTATTTCCTTGATGACGGCGCTTACCTTTGCACAAAAATCATCATCAAGGCTGCACAGCTCAGACGTGAGGGCAAGGACATCTCTGACCTTATCTCTTCCCTCAAGGAGCCCCGCGAG
>CALEIO010000151.1 GCA_937875885.1 uncultured Clostridia bacterium
AGATCTTCAGAAGCGTCGATAGTACGGTCGAAAAGGATAACCTGGATACCAGCATCTGCTGCATCCTGAAGAACAGAATCCCAACCGGATACGTCTGCTGCAGAGAGAAGTAAGTAATCAACGCCGTCCTGGATGAACTTCTGAGCTGCCTGAATCTGCTCATCGTTCTTAAGGCTGTATGCGAAAGATGCGCTGTAACCGTTTTCTTCGGTGAACATCTTCTTCATATCAGCGTCGTTTGCTGTACGGTAACCGGATTCGTTAGGGTCGTTGTTGATAATACCAACTTTGATTAATCCGTCAGATGCTGCAGGAGCTGGGACGTGAGGCGACGGCTGAGGAGATCGGTGAAAAGATGGGCATGAGTGCCGAAAAGGTGCGTGAGATCATGAAGATCGCACAGGATCCCGTATCTCTCGAAACTCCTATCGGTGAGGAAGAGGACAGCCATCTTGGAGATTTTATCGCAGACGAAAGCACACCTTCCCCTGCGGAAGCCGCTTCCTACGTAATGCTTCATAAAGCACTTTTTGAAGTTCTCAAAACCCTTACTCCAAGAGAAGAACAGGTATTGAAGCTTCGTTTCGGACTTATTGACGGCAAGGAAAAGACGCAGAAAGAAACAGCGGAACTAATTGGCATATCTCAATCGTACATATCGCGGCTTGAAAAGAAAATAATCCGCAAGCTGCGGACAAAGCTGGAAAAAGCCCTGTTATAAAGAAAGGACACGGTCTGACCGTGTCCCTGTAAACGGCAATATGTCATAATAGCCACCGCGCCTATACGCTGCCGGCTAAAGACATAATTACTTGTTATATTCAAATATTTTAAGCTCTGTTTCCTCAACAGCCTTCTGAATAAGCGGCTCAAAATCGAAACTGTTCTGCGCCTTCTCAACGTCCTCAAGACGAGGGCGAACCTTGGGGTGCTTGGGAGTAAAGACGGTGCAGCAATCCTCGTAAGGCAGGATGGAAGTCTCCATGGTGCCGATTTTCCGGGCGATGGTGACGATCTCCTCCTTGTCGAAGCCGATCAGAGGCATGAAGATGGGAATATCCACCACAGCGCCGGTAACAGCCATAGCCTCCATGGTCTGGCTTGCAACCTGTGCAAGGCTTTCGCCTGTGATGAGTGCGGCGCACTCGTACTTTTCTGCTATGACAGAGGAAATTTTCATCATCATTCTTCTCATAATGATAGTGAACAATTCCTCGGGACATTCGTCTTTGATTTTCTCCTGAATTTTAGTGAAGGGGACAGTAAGCATTGTAATGGGACCTGCAAAGCGACAAACCTTCTTAAGCAGACGCTGTACCTTGTCCTCTGCACGCTCGCTGGTGTAGGGAGGGCTTGCAAAGTGGATTGCTGTAAGCTTGACACCTCTTTTTGCAAGCATATATGCTGCAACGGGAGAGTCGATGCCGCCGCTGATGAGGATAGCACCGTTACCGCCTGTGCCTACGGGAATTCCGCCTGCACCTTTCAGGTTACCTGCGTGAATATATGCACCGAAGTCGCGCACTTCAACCACAACTTTAACGTCGGGGTTGTGTACGTCAACAGTAAGGTGGGGATAATGCTCAAGAAGCAGACCGCCGACCTCGCGACAGATTTCGGGGGATTTCAGGGGGAATTTTTTATCTGAACGCTTTGCTTCTACTTTGAAAGTTTTTGCAAAGCTCAAAGCGTCCTCCAGGTAAGAGGGAGCGTTTTCAAAGATAGATTCCATTGTTTTTTCGCACACACAGGCACGGCAGAAACTTACAATACCGAAGATTCTGGAGATTCGGTCGCAAACCTCGTCCATATCCACATCGGATTGGGGAGTAACATAAATTGTGGACTGTGCAATGGAAACCTTGAAGTAGCCGATTCCGTAGAGGGCACTCTTTATATTCTTTTTAAGCGCATCTTCAAAGGCGTAACGATTAAGACCCTTGAGTGCGATTTCACCTAATTTGATAAGTACGATTTCTTTCATATCAATTACCTTTTTGCAAGTGTATTTATGCCGCTTGTGATGCCTTCAAGCAGAGCGTCACAGTCGGATATTGTGTTATGTTTTGAGAAGCTTACTCTGATGGCGCTGTCGATGATATCGTCAGCAAGACCCATTGCAGCAAGCACGTGGCTTTTTGCACCCTTTGAGCAGGCGCTGCCGCTGGATACGTAAACTCCCGAGGCTGCCAGATGATGAAGCATTGTTTCGCTGCGGATTCCCTTGACAGAAAAATTCAGCACAAAAGGGAGCGCATTTTCGGGGGAGTTGATGACAACATCCTCCATAGAGGAGAGCTTGTCTTTGAGATATGTATTAAGCTCTGAAACAGTTTTGAGAGCTTTCTCTGCATTGATTTCGCTGCAGGCTGTGCCCATTGCACCGATAAGGGGCATAGACTCGGTGCCTGTGCGGATTTTCTTTTCCTGTGAGCCACCGAATGTTCTGGAAATAAGTCGTACACCCTTGCGGATGTAGAGAGCACCCACGCCTTTGGGAGCGTGAATTTTGTGGCCTGAAACTGTGATAAGGTCAGCAAAGAGCTTCTTTGCCTTTGCACGTGACCTAGAGGGGGGAGCGGCTTGCTACAACCTTGCTATGCTTTACATGCACGGAGAGGGAGTAAAGCGCGATTACAGACAGGCGATAAGAT
>CALEIO010000152.1 GCA_937875885.1 uncultured Clostridia bacterium
TTGTGCGCCTTACAGGTGGATTCTATTACGTAGATTCACAGGGAGAAATCCTTGAGTGCAAAGCAAGGGGAAAGTTCCGAAATCGCGGTGAATCACCTGTAGTAGGCGACAGGGTAGAGGTTTCTATCAATGCAGACGGATACCATAGTGTAGAGCGCATTTTACCCCGTAAGAATCATCTTGTGCGCCCACCTCTTTCTAATCTGGATGCTTTGGTTATTGTTATATCTACCATCGAACCGTTGCCCAATACTCTTGTTATAGATAAGCTCACAGCTGCGGCTGTGGATATAGGCACCAAGCCCTACATTGTGTTCTCCAAAACTGACATAAAAGAATGTGATGAGTTGGTGTCTGTGTATGAAAAGGCAGGTTTTCCCACTTTTGCATATTGCGACGGAGACGTGCAGAGTGTTCAGGTTATCCGCAATGCATTGAGCGGTAAAACAGTTGCTTTTATAGGTAACAGTGGTGTGGGTAAATCCACACTCATAAATAATCTTTATCCTGAATTGCAGCTCAAAACAGGGGAGATCAGCCAGAAACTCGGCAGAGGCCGACATACAACCCGTACTGTTGAACTTTTTAAGACAGCAACAGGTTTTATTGCCGACACACCGGGCTTTTCTACAGTTGATCTTGAAAGATATCATCTGGTAGAAAAAGAGCAGCTTATGTATTGCTTCCCCGAGTTTGACGATTATATCGGTGACTGTAAGTTTACATCCTGTATGCATGTGTGTGAAAAAGGTTGTGCAGTTCTGGAAGCTGTGGAAAACGGAGATATAGCTAAATCCCGTCACGACAGTTACAAGGAAATGTTTAACGAAATCAAGGATATCAAGCCTTGGGAATTAAAATAAAGGAGCAGATTCCATGATTTATTCAATCTGTAAATTTAACGTGGAATACACCCCAAAATTTGAACGATTGGAATCCCGTTCAAGAAAATATATTGCAGAGGATCAGAGTGTTACTCCCGATTTTTCTTTATCTGTTACAGATGAGAAGATTGACAAACATATTGAAAAGTATCCTATGTCCAGAGCTCAGGCTGAGTATGTTGTAGCAGGTGTTGAGTTCTACAGACAGCTAATCACCCGAGGAGCTTTCTTCCTTCATTCAGCAGCACTTTGTGTTGATGGTCTGGGATTCGCTTTCACAGGTCCTTGCGGAGCAGGTAAGTCAACCCATGCTTCATTGTGGAGAGCACATTTCGGTGATCAGGTAATATCTGTTAATGACGATAAGCCTGCAATCAGATTTTTTGACGACGTGGCTTATGTTTGCGGAACACCTTTTTCCGGAAAGCACGATATCAACACAAATATTATTGTGCCTTTGTGCGGAATTGGTATTCTTGAGCAGTCCCCCGAAAACAGTATTGAAAGAGTAAGTGCAAAGGAAGCAATGACTGTTCTTATGGAGCAGACCTTGCGCCCCGAAACTGTCGAGGAAATCACAGCCTTGTTCAATATGCTTGATAAGCTTCTTACAACTGTTCCTGTTTATAAGTTCCGCTGCAATATCAGCGACGATGCTGTTATGATGTCTTACAACACAATGAAAGACAATGCACAGATAAAATAATGTACATATAAAGAGTCCCTGATTGTTTGTCAGGGACTCTTTTTTAGGTTTTTCTCTTGACTTTTTAATGCCTTTATAGTATCATAGCGCTTGTAGATTGATGAAAGTTCTGGTTCGTAATTCATCGGATTTACTTTCAGAAAGCATACTTGATATCAGTAATTTCGTGGGGGCGTAGCTCAGCTGGGAGAGTGCTTGAATGGCATTCAAGAGGTCGTGGGTTCGATCCCCATCGTCTCCACCACGAAACGAAAAACCATTGATATTCCTTGGGAATTTCAATGGTTTTTTCTTTTTTGTCAGCACGCTTGATTTTTTAATAACACAGGAGGATTCAAGCGTGCAGAAAAGTACAAAAATAACTATGAAAAAGAGCGTAACCTTTGAGGATGTTTTCGCAGATTTTATTATGTCACGAAAAGCAAAGGGACTATCAGAAAAAACTATAACAACATACAATCAGCATTTCAGAGCAATATCAAAGCATATTGAAATAAATAATCCAATAGACAAAGTAAACAAGTTGGATTTAGAAAGAATGATTGCGAGTATGCGTGACGCGTGCCTCGCCCCTAATAGCATTAAAAGCTACACGCGCACACTCAAATCTTTTTTCTCTTGGTGTAATGAGGAGGGGATTTCCGCTCTTAATATAAAACTTTACAGAGCGGAAGAAACTGTAAAAGAAACATACACAGATGAAGAACTCAGAGCGTTAATCCAAAAGCCGAACATCCGCCGCTGTAAATTTCCCGAATATCGAGATTGGGTTATCATAAATCTTTTGCTGAATAATGGTTGCCGCGCCGCGACTATCCGCAACATACAAAACAGGGATGTTGATTTAGAGAACCACATAATTTTTCTAAGGCATACCAAAAGCAAGAGAACGCAAGCAATCCCTTTGTGCTGCGCGCTCTGTAATGTTCTCAAAGAGTATATGAGCATACGCGGCGGTGCGGATGAAGATTATCTTTTCCCAAACGAGAGCGGCGCGCAGTTAACAGAAAACGGCTTGCGCTGCAGTATTGCAAGGTACAACAAGCGCCGTGGTGTAAGCAAA
>CALEIO010000153.1 GCA_937875885.1 uncultured Clostridia bacterium
TAAAAATATGCATTATAAATCTGAGCCCAATAAGCGCGACGGTAACGACTACGTGCTGTTCAACAAGAACAAGTCCACCCTGATCGCCTATCCCGCCAACAGCCGCGAGGTGCAGTACGACATCCCCGATTCTGTCACCATCGTCAGCGACTGGGCTTTCTGCGACAGTAAGAAGTTGAACCGTATCACCATGCCCGACTCGGTCATCGAGATTGGTGAAGGTGCGTTCTGTAATGCAATTAACCTCCAGACGGTATATTGCTATGCTGTATATCCTCCTTTCATCAAGACTGACAACTACAATTCATCCTATGCCTTTGAGTTTGTCAAAGGTGCTACATTCCCTATGATTGTTGGCAATGCTGTTGCTGTGGGACTTTCAATTATTATTGTTTCCCTTCTGAGTCGAGAAAAGTTTACCCGTAAAAAAGGCAGCGAACGCATAGCCAACACTTTTCAGAGGTGGCTTCTTCTGTGCATCGTTGTTGCCTATCTTATTACAAGTGCATTCACTTTCATTCTGCAAAACGGAATGGTAAGGATTGAAACACAGGAAGTTTTCACTACTGCAATAAACGATGTTGAATCTGATATTAAAGGGAAATCTGATGCAGAGCTTCTGGGGATTGCAGAGAGTGTAAGGGAAGAGTACGAAAATAACAAGAATATTTCTTTATATTCACTGGCAGAGAAATATGACATTAAAGAAATCAATGTAGTTGACTCAAACGGTCTGATTACCGACTCAACAGAAGCAGATGTTATCGGTAATTACGATATGAACAGCAAGGCACAGTCAAAGGCGTTTGTGGATACTCTTAAAACACAGGATTCCTTTGTGCAGGAGTATTGCCCCCGTGGAAAAGACGAATCTGTCTGGAGAAAATACGCAGCCATCAATCTGGAAGACGGCGGGTTTATTCAGGTGGGTTATGATGCCGAGCAGTTTCATCAGATGCTAAATGGATTTGTAGTTGACGTTACCAAGAATCGTCACGTAGGCACAGGCGGTTTTGTTGCTGTTTGTGATGACAAGCTCTCTATGGTAATCGATAACGATTATGCAGGTCTGCACATTTCTTCAATAGGTATTGATCCTCCTGCTGAAATGGAGAAGGGCAGTACTGCCACAGAGCTTTATTATGCAGATATTATCGATGGCAAAACGGAGTACAGCGAAAAATATATGTATGTTTTCAAGTTTGTAGAAGGCTACTGTATTATTGCCGCTATGCCCGAAGATGAAGCTATGTTTATGAGGGATGCATCCCTTTATACCAGTATCTTTATGCAGGTACTCATCTTTGCCGCTTTGTTTGTGTTTATATACAGACTTATAAAGAAAATCATTATCAACAACCTTAAGAAAATCAACGATACTCTGGGTCGTATAACCGAGGGTGACCTGAATGTAACAGTTGATGTTCGTTCAAACGAGGAATTTTCTTCTTTGTCTGATGACATCAATTCAACAGTTTCTACCCTTAAAAGATATATAGAAGAAGCTGCAGCCCGTATTGACAAAGAGCTGGAATATGCAAAGCAGATTCAGCTTTCGGCTTTGCCCACAAACTTCCACGAAGGCGAAGACTTCAGCATATATGCACAGATGATTGCCGCAAAGGAAGTTGGCGGAGATTTTTATGATTTCTATAAGATCAGCGATACATCGGTGGCATTCCTTGTGGCTGATGTTTCGGGCAAGGGAATCCCTGCGGCTATGTTTATGATGAGAGCCAAGACCATTATTAAGAGCTTGGCTGAAAATGGTATGGAAGTAAGCGATGTTTTTACAAAGACAAACGAAAAGCTTTGCAAAAACAATGAATCAGGTATGTTTGTTACCGCTTGGATGGGTATTCTGGATTTAACAACCGGAGTGGTACAGTTTGCCAATGCAGGTCATAATCCTCCTCTGCTGAAATGTGCAGACGGCTCTTTTGAATATCTCAAGACCCGACCCGGATTTGTACTTGGAGGTATGGAGGAAGTGCGATATCGCACAGGTGAAATTACCCTTAATCCCGGGGACAGATTGTTCCTTTATACCGACGGTGTAACAGAAGCAACAAATGCAGACAACAAGCTTTACGGCGAAGAAAATCTTGTATGCTTTATGAATCGGAATGCTTCTGTGAATGCAACTACACTCTTGACTGAACTCAAAAATAATATCGATGAATTTGTGGGCGAAGCACCGCAGTTTGATGATATTACAATGCTTATGTTTGACTATAAACCTCAAAACAGAGGTGTGCGCGTGATGAACAGAACATTCCCTGCAAAAACAGAGGCACTATCCGATGTGCTGGGATTTGTGGAGGAAACTCTTGAAAATGCAGGATGTCCTGCCAAAATCTCTACAGCAATTTGTGTAGCGATTGAAGAGGTGTTCGTTAATATTGCTCACTATGCTTATCCTGACGGTGAAGGAGATGTGACTCTGCAAATCGGTATAAACGAAGATTGTGGTGATGTTACATTCCGCATTACAGACAAAGGTATTCCTTTTGACCCGCTTAAGAAACCTGATCCCGACACCACGCTCTCTGCGGAGGAACGTGAAATCGGAGGCCTTGGTATTTTCATTGCAAAGAAGACAATGAATTCGTTGGGTTATGCCTATGAGAAGGGCGAGAATATTCTGACTATGACGAAAAACATAAAGGAGAATCACTGATATGACTATTGAAATCAAGCGAAATGGTGACGAAACCGTTCTCGCAGTTGCAGGAAGACTTGATACCATCACAGCTCCTGCCCTTGATAAAACAATCAACGAGGATTTAGGGGACACAAAAAATCTTGTTCTCGACTTGAACGGCGTAGAGTATATCTCCAGCGCAGGACTTCGTGTTCTTCTCAGTGCACAGAAGAAGATGCAGAAGATTGGCTCTATGAAGGTAACAAATGTCTGCGAAGA
Organism: uncultured Clostridia bacterium; assembly: GCA_937875885.1. Classification (GTDB taxonomy): domain Bacteria; phylum Bacillota; class Clostridia; order Oscillospirales; family Acutalibacteraceae; genus Ruminococcoides. Next base: position 2,924 of record CALEIO010000153.1, read on the forward strand.
CGTTATGGAAGTTTTAGAAATGACCGGCTTTGCCGATATATTGGTGATTGAGTGATGGAACTTGTAAGCGAGGCAATCGCATTCGCAGTAAAAGCTCACGACGGAATGCGACGCAAAAACAGTGAGACTCCCTATATTCTCCATCCTATGGAGGCAGCAGTAATTGTAGGCAGTATGTCTGACGACCAGAATCTGCTTGCTGCAGCAGCTTTGCACGATGTTGTAGAGGATGCAGAAATTACATTAGAGGAAATTGAAGAAAAATTCGGCTCACGTGTGCGCGAGTTGGTAGAGTCTGAAACAGAAGACAAACGTGCAGATTTACCCCCTGCAGACACCTGGAGAATCCGCAAGGAAGAATCCCTTGAAGACCTTAAAAACACAGACGATATTGGTGTGCTTATGGTGTGGCTGGGAGATAAACTTGCCAATATGCGTTCAATCTACCGCGAATTCAAGGTAGAGGGAGAGGCTATGTGGCAGAGATTCAATCAGAAAGATGTAGCGCAGCAGGCCTGGTACTACTGCACTATTGCCGAGTTGACAAATCGTTTGTCCGATACTTCTGCCTGGCGCGAGTACAAAGCACTTACAGAGCTTGTGTTTGGAAAAGGAGAATAAACAAATGGATATTACACATCGCATAGACAAAGATATCCTGTATATCGATATTGTGGGCAGAATTGATGCTTCCAACTCTGCAGAAGCAGACGAGAAGATTTCTGCTGTCAGAAAAGAAAACCCCGGCAAGCACGTGGTTATCGATGCAGACAAGCTGGAGTATATCTCATCTGCAGGTCTGCGTATGATTCTTAAACTCAGAAAAGAAGAGCCCAAGCTTGCTATCATCAATGTTGCTGCTGATGTTTATGAGATTTTTGATATGACAGGTTTTACCGATATGGTAACAATTGAAAAAGCATATCAGCGAATGAGTGTTGAGGGTTGCGAGTTTATTGCAAAGGGTGCTAATGGTGCTGTTTATCGTTACGATGACGAAACCATCCTGAAAACATATTTTGCAAAGGATGCTTTGCCCGAAATCAAGCAGGAGCGTGAAAATGCAAGACGCGCTTTTGTGCTGGGTGTCAACACAGCAATCCCTTACGGTATTGTACGTGTAGGGGATGGCTACGGTACAGTTACAGAGCTTCTTAACGCTACAAGTGTAACCAAACTTATCCGCAATAATCCCGAGGATTTATCTGAAGCAGCTAAATATTTCGTTGATATGATCAGAAGTATCCACGAAATTGATGTGGAGGATGGTGCAGTTCCCGATATGAAAGAAACTGCACTTGAGTGGGCAGATTTTGTTTCCGGTCACCTTTCAGAGAATGCAGGCAAAAAACTTTGTACTCTGATTGAAAATCTTCCCAAGAGAAATTCCCTGCTTCACGGAGATTACCACTCCAATAATGTTATGGTGCAGAATGGTGAACCTTTGCTCATTGATATGGATACCCTTTGTATGGGACATCCTGTGTTTGAGCTTGCTTCAATATTCAATGCGTTTGTAGGTTTTGGCGAGCTTAAGCCCACTGATGTGGAAGAGTTCTTTGGCTTTTCCTATGAAACAGCAGGAAAGTTCTGGGATGAATCTCTCAAAATGTATCTTGGTACAGAGGATGAAGAGGTTTGCCGCAGCGTTGCAGAAAAAGCAAGGGTTATCGGCTATGTAAGAATGCTTCGCCGTGCAATCCGTCGTCCTGCAGACCCTGACAGTCCTGCTAAAATCAAGAGATATTCAGAAATGCTACAGATGTTGCTTGAAAGAGTAGAAACATTGGATTTTTAATAATATATGCATAAATTTGCAAAGAGAGGAATCAGGTTATGAAAACCAATAAATTATTAATCATTATTCTTGCTGTTACGATTGCGGCAATGGCAGTATGTTCTGTTGCACTCAGTATAGCTCTGAAACCTACAGTTACCGAAGGTGAATTTCCTTTCTCTGTTACATATGAACTGGATGGGGAAGTAGTAACCATTAATGATGTTTGTGTTGCTTACTATGATGGAAACGATGGCTATGCTAACACAAAAGAGCGTGTTTATGTTGGCAAAATCGGTGATATGGAAGAAAATAACAGCGTTTATTTCCTTAGAGAGCAGGATGGATACGGAAGCCTGGAATTGCATCTGAATCTTTATGCAGATTACCTTATGGGTGACCCAGAGTATGATTATTTTGATGATGAAGCTTTTGAACCCGAGATTATTTATTTTGATTCAGAGGGTCAGGGATACACAGACGAAGAGACTCTGGCAGCGCAGGGAGTAAAACTCATAAGCTGGGAATACCCCACACCCATTGAAAACACTCTTGTTTTCTCACATATTTCTATATTCAGCGGCGTAGTTGTAGTTCCCACACTCCTTATTGGTTTGGTGGCTTTGGTTGTAACAATGATTTTTGTTAAAAAGGACAGCGACTATGTACGTAAGCCTGTTGATATCCTTTCAACAGTGTTAAACTTCCTGATTTGTTTCATTCCGCTGCCCTTCTTCACTGTTGCGTCTGTATTAATGGACATTACAGATATCAATGAAGATCTTCTGTCACAGATGTTTTACTTTGTTCCCGCACTTACAATTCTTGGTATTGTAGCTTCTGTGGGTCTGCGCCGTAAGGGCAAAAAGATCAGCTCTCTGTTGGTTCAGTTTGCAGGTCCTGTTGCATTTGCAGTGATATATATCCTATTTGGTGTTATGGAGTTGCTGTAAAATCAGTGTACCTTTAAGCTGATTCTTGTTGATTCACAAGAACTTTTATTTTGGAGTGCACTATAATTATTTTGCATAAAAGAGAGTATTTATTCTTTTTACAGAATAAGAAACTCCGCGTGACCTTATGGCTGCGCGGAGTTTT
>CALEIO010000154.1 GCA_937875885.1 uncultured Clostridia bacterium
AAGGCGCGATGATGACTCGCAAAAGAAGAAAAAAGGTATTAAAGCTTGCTAAGGGCTACTATGGTGCAAAGAGCAGACACTTTAAAATGGCTAAACAGGCCGTTATGAAATCCGGCAACTACGCTTATATTGGTCGTAGACTTAAGAAACGTGATTTCCGTCGTCTTTGGATTACCAGAATTTCTGCTGCTGCAAAGATGAATGGTATGAACTATTCTACATTTATGAACGGTCTTAAGAAGGCTAACATCACTCTCAACCGTAAGATGCTTGCTGAAATCGCAGTAGCTGATGCTGCAGCATTCACAAAGCTCGTTGAGCAGGTTGTATCTAAATAAAAATCTGTAACTGCGCCCGGATTTATTCCGGACGCAGTTTTTATTTGAAAAATTTTGGATTCGGGTATAAAAATGAAAGAAATAACCAGCAAAGACAATAAGTTAATCAAATATATTTCAAAACTCCAGTCAAGTGCAAAATTCAGACGGGAAGAGTACCGTTTTGTTGCAGAAGGACTGCGCGTGTGCGTAGAAGCAGCTTTAAGCGGCGCTTGTGTAGAATCACTTCTTGTTACAGAAACAGCACTAAATAAGCACAAATCAGAACTTGCACCTTTGCTTGATTCTGCAGGGGATGTGTATCTTACAAGCGAAAAAGCCCTTGCGGCTGCTTGTGAAACAAAAACACCCCAGGGCGTGATTTGTGTAATAAAAACTCTTGACAATAATATTGATTTAGATACAATTAATAATAAGTATATATTGCTCGAAAACGTCCAAGACCCCAGTAACCTCGGCACAGTACTCAGAACTGCCGATGCGCTGGGGATTAATGGCGTTATAATGACAAAGGATTGCTGTGACGTGTACAGTCCCAAGGTTTGCCGAGGTGCTATGGGAGCTCTCTATAGGGTTCCTTTTGCAATCATCGATAACCCTTGCGAATTCATCACAGAATTCAATAAAACCGGCAAATCCTATGCTGCTGTAGTAAGAAATGCTTCTGATGTAGCACAGACAGACTTCAGCGGGAACACCCTTGTTGCTATCGGCAACGAAGGAAATGGCCTGACAGACGAAACAATCAAAGCATGCAGTGAGCGTATCACAATCAAAATGTGCAACAACGCAGAATCACTCAATGCTTCTATCGCTGCAGGTATTCTGATGTGGGAAATGATAAAATGACAGACAGAACCCGTTATTGGATATGGCTGACTTTAGGTGTAGGCTTCGCAAGTCCCAAACCTAAAGCAATAGCTTCTATTTACCGAGATGTAAAAGAACTTTACGATGGTGGAGAAATGCAGCTAAGATTCTGCGGTATCTTCACAGAGAATGAAATAACAAAACTTCAGAAGTTCACACTTGATGATGCAGATAAAATTCTCAACAAATGTTCAGAGCTAGACTATAACGTTGTCGATTTAACAGAAGCATCCTATCCGCAATCACTGCTCTACACAGAAGATCCTCCCGCAGTGCTCTATGTACAGGGTAATCTGTCTTGCTTCAATATGAAAGATACAATTTCCATCATCGGCACAAGAAAAGCCACACTCTACGGAATCCGTACAGCTTTTGAGTTAGGCGCTAACCTTTCAAAAGAAGATTTTGTTGTAGTCAGCGGTGGTGCAGTGGGAATTGATTGTGCAGCCCATAGAGGAGTACTTCAGTCTGACGGCGTTACAATTTGTGTGCTGGGTTGTGGCATTAATTACGATTA
>CALEIO010000155.1 GCA_937875885.1 uncultured Clostridia bacterium
TGCGGCAGAGAATGAATACACTGCAGATTATGACAGAGAAACTCCCGTTGTTATTGTTCACGGTATGAGTCAGAACGATACATATTTACTCGATGAAAACGGAGAGTGGGCAGTTGACGAAAACGGAAAGTATATCTGCCACGGCACAAGAGACGATAAAGAGTATCCTCGGGGTGCAGTTTTCTACAATGAATCTTACGGCTATCTGGGTGAGGTTGTAGATGGTCACACAGATACAGATATGATGTATATATCTGTGCAGGTGCATCGTCGATTGGCAACAGGTACCTCTGCGGTTATTTTCAGAATTCCTGCATCCCTGATTCCCGTTATAAATTACAATGTTACATTAAGCGGCAATTCTGTGAAGAATCCCGGTGATGTTACACTTAATGTTGACAATACAATGGACATAGACACAGATAACGATGGTATTTACGATGCCACAGCTCCCGTTACACCCATCAGACTTATCTTTGAGGTGGGGCTGAAAGATGCTATCAATGAGCTTAATGTGTCAGAGATTGTTCCCGACAGCTATAAATATCTGAAAAACGGCGAATACACATTCTACACAAACAGATGGAATCAGGAAGACATAAACCACGAGAATCCCTCTGTTGCAGAGAATACAGTGTCTTTCTATGAGCCTTCTGTAGAGAATGAGAGATACTACTATACAGAAAATTCTACTGTGTACGAAAAACTTGGTGAGGAATATGTTCCTTACACAGGAGCACTGACTCCTGCTGAAAGTGCACAGGAGCTTTACAGAGAATATTCTGTATTTGAGGTTATAAACGACAACGAATATGCAAACGGCAGAGTGCATCTGCACTATGAGCAGATGTCTGCAGAGGCCTTGAGTGCTGCTTTGCCCGATACACAGAAGTGTGCAGCGACCGATGAAAAAACCACCTGGTATGTGCCCAAGGGTACTGTTCACCGTATGTATGATATATTCCACAGAGGCAAGGGCGGATTTGTGGACGAGGCACATACCCAGTCTGCAGAAAATCTTACAGGAAGCCTTCTGTATTCCCACTACCTTAAGGTGGAAAAAACTCCCCAGGGAGATAGCTACTATGCCGACGTTATTCTTGGAAATAACGGAAAGCTGACTCTTACACAGGCACAGGGAATAAAGATTACAGCCGTACCTGACATTACAATGAGTAGCGCAGGCGATGTTTATGAATTTGATGTGGAAACAGATGTGAATCTTACGGGGGAATACCGCCTTGTAAGAATAGATGCAAAGGGTAATAAAACCGAAAAAACTGTTAAATTCAACGGCAATTTATTGCAGGTTGAAACAGCGGCAGGAGAAACTCTGTATATTCTGGATATTCCCGAGGGCGTTCAGGTTACAGTCCGCGAAACATCGGGAGAAAACAACTATAAAGTCAGCTTTGTAAACGGAGAAGAAAAAGCAGAGCTTGTAGCTGTAGTTGAGGCTAACAAGATGATAAAAGCCGATTTTGTGAACACTCTTGTTCCTGCAAGCGGCACAGCGACAGTTGTGCTCTGGAGCAAGGTGAGCCATCCTTTCGGCGAAAACTATGAAATCCCCGAAAACATTGAGTTTACCTATGATGTAGAGTATGTGGATGCAGAGGGGAATCTCTGCTCAAAAGAGATAAAACTTCCTGCGCAGGAAACTGCTCATATTTCGGATGTTCCCCTTGGTGCACAGGTGACTATAAGAGAAACTGATGTGCCCACAGGTTTTAAGAACGAGGAAAAAGAGCAGTGCTTTGTGGCAGAGCAGGAGCACTGCTATGTGGTGGAAACAAACAACATATACACCCCTGCACAGATAAGTCCCTCTGTGTCACTTACGGGTGCTGTTATCCTTGCAGGAAGACAGAATAATAAGTGGATTGAAAGTGACACATTCACTGTGAAATTGCAGAAATTTGCACAGGGTGACTGGCAGGAGATTGCACAGACTCAGGTTACAAAGGATAGCAAGACCTTTGACTTCAGCTCTGTAATGAGCAATGAGGTTTATTCTGAAGTGGGTGTTTATTCCTACAGAGTTGTGGAAGCTTTTACAGAGAATCCCTATGACGGAATTACTTATGATAAATCCGTACGTTGGTTTGATGTTTATATAACCGACAAGGATATGGATGGTCTGCTTGAAATCGACACAATCGCACCCTACGGCGGTACAGTTGCAAACAAGCAGAGTGGTGCAAACAGCTGGGTTATCAAGGCTGACTTTGCAAATGAATATTCTGTAGCAGGCAGTGACGCTGTTTCTGTAACAGTACGTAACGAGATTGTTGACAATAGTCAGGACACAACAGTAATTTCAGCAGCAGGCTATGAATACGGACTGTATCAGGGAGAAAAGCTTGTTACAGTTTTACCCGTTACAAACAAAGACGGACAGACCAGAGTAACGCTTACTTACGGCGTGTTTGATATAGGCAAGCATATCCACTATGTGCTCAGACAGATGCCCGCGGAGAATCCTGTGGAGGGAATGACCTACAGCACACAGGAGTACAACATCGCAGTTGAGGTTGAAGACAACGGCAAGGGTGGAGTTGACGCTTACCTGACAGCTGCCGGGAATACAGAGGATGCCCAGGTTATGGCAGGCGACGATGTGCAGGTAGTGTTTGTGAACACTTACGGAGAAAAGGCAGAGCCACCCGTAACAGAGCCTGAATCCACAGAGCCGGGAACAGTTCCTCCCACAGAGGAAGAGCCCACAGTACCTGCTCCCTCAGAGGATGCAACAGGCACACAGGATTCACAGAAAGAAGACTCTGCCGATGCACCGCAGACAGGTTTTATCACCATACTTGACACCTGCTTGTGGTATTTATTGCTGGTGATTATTGTACTGGGAATTGCAGGAGCAATCTTTGTCGGCAAAAAGAAATAAGATAAATCAAAGAGCATCTGCAAAAAAAGCAGGTGCTCTTTTTGTATGTTTCAGCATAGGGTGTATACAAAGCAAAAATCCGTATTGCTATAAATACCACAGAACTATTGATTTTAAGCGTGTTAGGTGGTATTATAATATATTATCTCTGTTTTACCAGGGTAAATCCGACTAAAAGGGTGAGTTCAATGAACAGTCTTTATGTTCCCAAAGAATATACTCCAAAACTTAACAGCCACGATCTGCAGCTGGCAATCGACTGCGCAAAGCAGGCTTTTCAGCAGGAATTTTCCTCTGCTCTTAATCTGAAGCGAGTTTCTGCACCTTTGTTTGTAAGCAGTCTTTCGGGTATTAACGATAATCTCAGCGGTAAAGAAAGACCTGTAAATTTTGATATTCCTGCTATTGGCATAGAGGCAGAGATTGTACATTCACTTGCAAAGTGGAAGAGAGTGGCTCTGCAGAAGTACGGCTTCCCCGTGCACGAGGGTCTTATCACCGATATGAATGCTATAAGACGTGACGAAGAGCTTGATAATATCCACTCTATCTATGTAGACCAGTGGGACTGGGAAAAGGTTATTACAGCAGAAGACAGAACAGAAGAGTATCTTAAATCTGTTGTTGAAGTTATAGTTAAAGCTGTTTGCAGCGTAAACCGCAAGCTCAAGGAGAAATTTCCTGTGCTTTCCACAGAAATCTACGAGGATGTGGTTTTTATCACTTCTCAGGAGTTGGAAGATTTGTATCCCGAGCTTACTCCTGTTGAGAGAGAGGTGGAGTTTACCAAGATTCACAAGACTGTTTTCATTATGAAAATCGGTGATACTCTCAAATCGGGTATTCCCCACGGAAACCGAGCTCCCGACTACGATGACTGGTCACTCAACGGCGACATTCTTGTGTGGAATGATGTGCTTCAGATTGCTTTTGAACTTTCTTCCATGGGTATCAGAGTAGACAAGGAAGCTATGGAGAGTCAGCTTAAAAAGGCAAACTGTGAAGACCGCAGAAATCAGCCCTATCACCAGATGCTTCTGGGCGGAGAGTTGCCCCTTACCATTGGCGGTGGTATCGGTCAGTCCAGACTTTGTATGCTGCTTCTTGGCTGTGCACATATCGGCGAAGTTCAGTCATCCCTCTGGGATTGGGAGACAGTGCGCGATTGTCAGAAACACGGAATTCCGCTTCTTTAATTTAATCAGAGTAAATTTTCGGAGGTGTCCTTTGCGGACACCTTCTTTTTTTGCGCTATTCGGTGACATTTGACACAAACAGGGGAGAGCTTATTTGGAGCAAATGTTGATTTTGGTTGAGGAAAAGAGATTTTGCAACAACGTTGTTTACCTGTGTTATATATTATGATATAATATACATAATAATGGAAAAGTGCGGCTTTTTGGCGATACGGTTCCTATGAAAATCATTTACAGGAGATGATATCATTGAAAAAGAACATTTCTATCAGAGCAATTTCTATGCTTCTGGCACTTCTTGTGGTGATATCCTGCCTTGTAACAGGTACAATGTCTGCTTCTGCGGCAACCTACAGAAACGGTGCCCAGTCAGGTCCCTCTACCTCTTACAAAAACGGCAGATACTACAAGAATTATCTGAAAGTGCCCATTACGGGCGACAACAGAACTGACGTACTTGCCATTGCCCTTTCCCAGCTTGGCTATCAGGAAGGTGCATCCAACGGAGCTTTCTCCGGCGAGGTGTCAGGCGGACAGAACTACGTAGAATTCAGCTACAATATGGGTGACCTGGGTCTGGGCTATGGTGGTTCAGACTATCCTTGGTGCGCAAGTTTTGTGTCCTGGTGCCTGTATCAGTCACATTCCACAGATCAGGCTACATACAAGGATCTGGGCAGAAACCACGTAGGTGACTACAAATACATCTGGAAAGAAATCAGCTGCAGCCAGTGGGTGCGTCAGCTCAAGGGTGCAGGTTACTACAAATATTCTGCTTATGAGGGTGGCTCCTATACACCAAAATACGGCGACCTTGTATTCTTCCAGAATTCCAAGGGTGTAGCACATATCGGTATCTGTCTGTATGTTTCAGGCGGAAGAATCTACACTGTTGAGGGTAACACAAGTGACTCTTCGGGTCTTGAGGCAAACGGCGGCGGTGTATATTTCAAGAACTATGCACTCTCAACATCCTATATCAACGGCTATGGTGTGCTGCCTTACAAGAGCAATTCCTCTGTGGCAAAGATTGACTACAGCGGCGCTAATCCCACCCCCGGTCTTTATATAGCAAATGCTTCCAAGTATATCTACAGCACAGAGACAGCTTCTTCTTACAGCTACACAATTCCCCGTTTCTCAATGTTTGAGATTACAAAAATCGGTACAAACGGCACAAGACTCTATGGTACATTCACTACCTCTTCAGGTGCTACAGTTACCGGTTGGATTAACAATAACTCTGACAGAATTATTCAGCTTTCTTCTTCTGCACCCTCTGCATCTGCCGAGGAGCTTGCAAGAGAAGCTCTGCAGAAAACAGTTGCAACTGCCAAGAATATCCGCCACTACAACTACACAGAGGCGAAGATTCTTGAGATTCGTTCTGCCTATAATTCAGCAGTATCTCTCCTAAACAATACATCAGCAACAGAATCTGACCTTACATCAGCAAACACAAAGCTTTCTGCATTGCTGAAAGAAACAGGGTCAAACACAATCGCATATAACAACAAGGGTGTTTATGTAAACGGACGAAACTCCTCAATTACATCAGGTGACTGCTTTATTTATTCATCCCAGTGGAATAACGGACTTATCACCGTTGACAATGCAAACATCAGATATACCGTAAACGTGGTTGTAGGCTGGAACGATGCCCTCAACTGCAATGTGGTTAAGTCTGTTTCCGAGGGTATTGGTTCAGCAACTCCCTCAATTCAGCTTAACGAAGGTGAGTGGCTTATTGCAGCTCACGAGTGGGAGGCAGGACTTTCTGCTTCTGATAACCCTGTTGAGTACAGCTCCACAAACTACGATATTCTCAAGAACCTTGAGGTAGGTTCCAGAGTTTATGTTTCAGGCTGCACAGTGCTTAATGCAGGCACAGATGTAGAGCCCGGCGCATATATCAAATTCGGACCTCCCGACTCAACAAAGATGACAGGCAAAAACACAAAGGCCGAAAAGGGCGACTTTGTGCTTTATACTCCCGATTTCAACAGCGGTCTTATTACACACTCAAATGCAAACATTCACAAAACTCTGAATGTTGTTGTACAGTGGGACGACCCCAAGGGAGCCTGGATTGTTGTTGACAAATTCCACGGCAACGGTCAGGAGGACGAAAGCTCCAACATTGAAATAACAGACGGAAGAGTTGTTATTTCCGGTTATGCGTGGGAGGCAGGCGTGGAAGACGGCACAGAGGTGCACGGCTCCACAGCAAACTATGCAAAACTTGACACAGCACAGATAGGCGACAAGGTTGTATTCTCCGGTATTACACCCTCTTACGGTGCAGACATACTCTCAATTTCTGCAAACATCGACTTTGTGGAATACACAGGCGACACAGGTGAAGAGGATACCGAGGGTGAAGAGCCTGTTAACCTTGCTCTCGGCAAGAATGCAGAGGCGGAAGCTAACACCAACGGATACACCGCAAAGCTTACAGACGGAGCTTATGCAACAACCCTTGATTACACAAAGAAGAGCCAGTGGTTTGGCTTCAATAAGTATTCCAATGCACAGAATGGCGTAGGTTACGTAACAGTAGACCTGGGCGGACTCTATTCTCTCAATTCTTTCAGAATGCATCTTTCTGCAGATGATTTTGATTCAAGCGTAGGTCAGCCCGGAGTTGTAGAGGTAGCAACCTCTGCTGATGGCGTAAACTATACATATCGCGGAAACCTGTCTGCAAAAGCAAATGCATCCTCTTCTTACTGGGCAGAGTTTGCTATGGACGAAGCACAGACAGGCAGATATGTACGTTTCTATGTTTACAACAGCACAAACAACTGCACCTGGAATATGCTCAACGAGGTTGAGGTTTACGGCACTAATCTTACAGGTGATGCAAACATTGCAGTTGGCGCAACACTGATTGCAGACGTTGCATCTGATGTATATAATGCAAGTCTTACAGATGGTCTGGTTGACACAACTGTTGATGGTGAATGGTTTGGCTTCCTTAATGACGAGAAAGTAGATGCCTGCAACACCACAGACGGAGTGGGCAGCGTAATTCTTGACCTTGGTGCAAGATACAGTATCTCTGACATCAGAACTCACTTCTATGCAGGTGAGAATACACAGAATATCTATGCACCTGAATCTGCAGAGGTTTATGTTTCTATCGACGGCGAAACTTATGCAAAGGCAGGCGTTATGAATATCGATGCAGAAAACGACCAGCCTTTCTGGGCAGAGATTACTTCTGCCGATGCAGTAGGTCGTTATGTGCGAATCGACGTTAAAACTGCAGGTGAGTGGCCACTTCTCAACGAAGTTGAGGTTTACGGTGTTGCTCACGTTTACACAGAAGATAACAACATTGCTCTGGAAAAGTCCTATGCTTCTCCTGCTTTTGCAGGTTCACCCTACACAGCAAGTCTTACAGACGGCACAGCATCTGCGATTTTCCAGTACGGACTCAATAACAGCTCCTGGTTTGGATTTAAGAATACAGGTGATGCAGAAACAGGCAACACAAACGGCGACAAGGGCATTGTTACTCTGGACCTGGGTGGTCAGGCAGAGATTACAGGCACAAAGGTGCACGTGTTTGCAGGTGCAAACGATGCAGGTGCCGTACAGCCTGTTTATATGAATGTTTACATTTCTGACGATGGCGAATTCTTCGATTACGTTGGTTATGTCAACACAGACCCCACAGCAAATGCTCCTTACTGGCTGCAGCTCAGCACAGAGGAGCCTGTATATGCAAGATACGTTAAGTATGCTTTCGGTGTAAACAGCTCCGAGCTTATACTTATCAACGAAATCAAGGTTTCAGGCACAATGCTTTCCAGTGTGGAATCAGAGGAGCCCGGCTCGATGTCCTCTGTGGCTGTTTCCGGTAACTTCAACGATTGGACAGCAACTCCCAATATGGTGAGAACAGACGAGAATACAGTTTCTTATGCTGTAGAGCTTGAAGCAGGTACATATCAGTTCAAGATTCTTGATGGTAGTGTGTGGTATGGTAACAACGGTACCATCGAAAACACAACAAATACCACCTCTGATATCGGTTGGAGAATGGATGCGGCAGCTTCCAACTGTACACTCAGCGCAACAGGCGGTGTTTATACCTTCCTTTACGATACAGAAACAAAGATGCTCAAGGTGTTCCACACTTCTGATACATTCTATATCCGCGGAAGCTTTAACGATTGGGGAACAGTAGACCTGCTTACAGAGAATCAGGATGGAACATTCTCAAAGACCCTTACTCTTGATGCAGGTACATACGAGTTCAAGGCTGCAAACGAGAACTACTCAAAGCAGTGGCCTCAGTTTAACCAGAGCCTTACACTTGAAAGAAGAACAGACGTTACATTTACTCTGAATATTTTCAGCAATACCCTCACAGTAACACAGCAGATAAATGATTTTATCGTAACATTCGTGGATTTTGACGGCACTGTGCTGGAAACTCAGGTTGTAAGAAACGGCAGCTCTGCAATTGCCCCCAAGGCTCCCACAAGAGAGGGCTACAACTTCACAGGTTGGAACAAGCAGTTTGATTCTATCAAAGAAGACGTGACTATCAAGGCTATGTACGTTAAGTCCAATGGTACTCTTAAAGTTAACGTGGCTGGCGGCACAGGCTTTACAATTTCCATAAACGGTGGAGCTGCAAGACCCCAGGGCGCATCTTATGTTAACTCCAAAA
>CALEIO010000156.1 GCA_937875885.1 uncultured Clostridia bacterium
GAGAGTTGGCTGGTGTATGGCTCCTGCTGAGATTATTCAGAAGATGGGTGTTTGCAAACAGGGTGAAGATGTTCATACAAATATGTGGTCTCAGGTTGTTTGCCACGAATTTATGACAAAGTACGACTTCAAGGGTCACCTTGAGTTCCTCAGAAAGCTTTACTCCGAAAAGGCAGAGTACACAATCAATCTGCTCAAAGAAAACCTCAAGGGCAAAATTACCTTCGGCGATATCGACGGCGGACTTTTCATCTGGTGTACACTTCCCGAACACGTGGATATGCCCCAGTTTTGTATGGATGCAGTAAAAGCCAAGGTTTGTGTTGTGCCCGGCACAGCTTTCCTTACCGACGAAACACAGGTTTCTCACGATTTCAGAATCAACTTCTCTACTCCCACAAACGAACAGCTTAAAAAGGGTATCGAGATTCTGGGCAAACTTGCAGAAACTCTTTAATACGATTACACCATAAGGAGAATATATATTATGGAACAGACAGTTCAGACAGAGAAAAAGAAGATAGTTTACAGTGCTATTCAGCCCTCAGGTGCCATTACTCTGGGCAACTACCTGGGTGCTCTGCGCAACTGGGTAATTATGCAGAATGAAGAGGACAAAAACTGCATCTATACCCTTGCAGACCTGCACACAATCACAGTGCGTCAGGAGCCCGCAGCAATGAGAAAGAATGTGCTTGAAGCCTATGCTTCCATTCTTGCTTGCGGTGTTGATGCGCAGAAGAGCATTTTCTTCATTCAGAGCCACGTGCCTGCACACGCTCAGATGGCGTGGATTCTCAACTGCTATACCCAGTTTGGTGAGCTTTCCAGAATGACTCAGTTCAAAGATAAGTCTGCAAAGCATGCAGATAACATCAATGCGGGTCTTTTTACATATCCCACACTTATGGCTGCAGATATTCTGCTTTATCAGGCAGACCTTGTTCCTGTTGGTGCAGACCAGAAGCAGCACCTTGAGCTTGCACGAGATATTGCAGAGAGATTCAACGGCAGATATTCAGGTGTGTTTACAGTGCCCGAGGGTTTTATCCCCACAAACGGCGCAAGAGTTATGAGCCTGCAGGACCCCACAAGAAAAATGAGCAAGTCTGACGAGAATGTTAATGCTTGCGTATCTCTTCTTGATGATGCAGACACAATTATGCGCAAATTCAAACGTGCTGTTACCGACAGCGAGGCAAAGGTTTGCATCGGCGAGGGTAAGGACGGCGTTAACAACCTTATCGGTATTTACTCTGCAGTAACAGGCAAGACAGCAGACCAGATTACAGCAGAGTTTGAGGGCAAAGGCTATGGTGACTTCAAGATGACAGTAGGCGAAGCAGTTGTAGAAGAGCTCCGTCCCATCAGAGAAAAGTACGAAAAGCTCATTGCCGACAAGGCATACCTTGAGGAAAGCTACCGTGCAGCAGCACAGATGGCAGACCGCTTTGCACAGCGCACTTTGGACAAAGCTATGAAGAAAATCGGATTTATCCACAGATAAAAGAGAATCCCTCTTGCAATGCAAGGGGGATTTTGCGATTTTTTTAGAATTTTTTGGAAAATGGTGTGAGGTTTTATTTTCCTTTTCGTTAAATAGGTGAAAGGGAAAACAATTGAAAGGAGCAATGTCAATGGATAACGGTGCTGTAAGCTATCGCCGTTTCCTTGACGGAGATGACAGCGGCTTTGTGGAGATAATCAAAAACTACAAAGACGGACTGATAATTTATCTTTGTTCAGTAACAGGAAATGTGCACGTAGCAGAAGACCTGACCGAGGATACCTTTGTCAGGATAATTACAAAGAAACCCCGATTCACGGGAAAGGCTTCGTTCAAAACTTGGCTATATACCATAGGCAGGAATATAGCTATTGATTTTCTGCGCAAAAATTCCCGCAGACAGGAAGTTTCTACCGAGGAATTGCTGGAAATCAGAAGCGATGAAATGCTTCTTGAACAAGCATATATCAAGGAAGAAGAAAAAATAGAATTGCACCGCGCAATGAAAAAACTGACAGAGTCCTATCGTCAGGTGCTTTGGCTTGCTTACTTTGAAGATTTGTCAAACAAAGATATTGCGGTGGTAATGAAAAAATCCGTACATAATATAGAGACTTTGCTCTACAGAGCAAGAAAGTCACTCAGAGAAGAACTTGAAAAGGAGGGTTTCGTCTATGAAGGACTATAAAGAAATGGCGCAAGCGGTTTTCAGTCGTCGTGACGAATACCTTGCTTTGCAGAAAAAGAAAACAGCAGCCCTGCTGAAAACAGGAGTTACACTTTGCTCTTTTGTGCTGGTGGTTGTTATAGGCGTGCTTTTGTGGAAAACCAAGCTGCCAGATATTCCCGTTGTGCCTGCTCCTGTGGAGCCTACCCAGGGGGTATCTTCTCAGAGTGCAGTTCAGCAGGAGCCCACAACACACATCCAGGTTGCAGAAAGTACAGTTCGTGCCGAGGATCCCAAAGAGCCCGAGAGTGCACCAATGGTGCCCATAGCGCCCGTTGCACCAAGTGCTCCGACTGTGTCCACAGACCCTGTGGAAAAACCTACAGTAACCACGCCTACAAAACCCCAGGATACTACAGAACGTGTGGATGTAACAGAGGTTACAGATAGTGTTGAGAACGATGCTCCTGCTTGTTCTCCAAATGATCCCGTTTGTACCGAAGCGCCTACTATGGGCGGATTTGACGAATATCCGTTTCCTGAAGATACTTTACCAATGGCAACTAGTCCTGCTACAGAGTGTCCTACAGACCCTACCTGGGGAGTTGAGACAACTGAGCCTACTAATCCTACGGTAGAAACCGAACCCACAGAGCCTCCTACAGGACCCCTGGAGATTATCGTTAACGGCGAAAAGTGCGTGGTGCAGACAGGCGATATGGTGTCTTACACAGCAGAACTTTATGTGAAGGATCTGATTGAAACCTTTGCAGCTTCGGTTGCTTACAGCGATTCGCTGGAAATAATCGAGGTTATCAATCCCAGAGAAGAAAGTGGCTCTGCTGCCCATTATCCTAACCTTACAGGTGGTTCGGAAATGATGAATTACCATTACACAAAGATTAGTGAGGAAGGCAAATTGCGAGCTTTTGTTTCTGGTTCTAAACTTTCGGGTTATAACTTCAAAGAACAGAAAGTTCTGCTTACATTTGACTTTATAGCAAAAAGTGCCGGTGAAGCAGAGATTGCTCTGGAAATACACGACCTTTGCAAAAAAGGCGACGGAACACCCTATTTCAGCAATAGACAGCAGGTTATCTTTGAGGGCATAGCCTGCGAGGAATATATAACAGTAACTCCTGCCGCAGAGGTTATTTTACCCACAACACCCAACCCGGAGCCCGAAGAAACCGTACCTCCTTTTACATATCCCGAAGAAAGCTATAACGGTGAGCTTCTTATCTACACAGGTGAAAGAACATATTCTGCAAATGTGGGAGAAAAAGTAACCTATGTTGTAGAGCTTGAAGCAGATCAGAAGTTCAACTATATCAACTTTGCGGTTGCTTACTCCGACAAGCTGGATTTGTTTATTCCCGAAAATACAGAGAATACACTTAAAGAGGATTTTACAATACCCGACCTCAGCGGAGATGGCTACATCTTTGTTGACAGAACATATACTGTGGATGGTCAGGAGTGGCCTGCGGTGTATGTTGATGCCAGTCGTTTGTATAAGTTTGATTTCCGCAGACGAAAGATACTGGTGCAGTTGGATTTTATAGTGGCAGAAGCAGGAGAAGCAAACATTGACCTGATAGTTAATACTGTGATGATAAATGAAAACTATATGGTGGGACAGAATCCCGAAATTCCCTACGGAGAAGCCTATTTCTATAATGGCGAGCAGCTGATTTCTGACGGAATCAATTTTTATGAGTATGTTGCAAATTAATCACAACAAAACAGCTTACTCCTTGTTTTCCCTCAAATAAAGAAAGCGGACGTACATCTTTGGTGTGCGTCCGCTTTTCGTTTGCTCAAAGACAAGCTTTGAGAGCTTTTTCGTTTTCGATTTTGAAGGAGCTTTTGTAGTAGCTGATGATGCCGTCACGTTGCATTCGGCTCAATTCCCTTGAAAGGGCGGTGCGGTTGGCACCCAGCACCGATGCCAGCTCTTCTCTGTTGTAAGGCAGGTTGAAAGTGGCGGAGGAATACTGTTTTTGCATATCCATCAGAAACATTGCAATTCTGCCGCGGAGAGATTTGCAGGACAGGTAGGCTATTTTGCGGTTGAGCTCCCAGAATTTGCCCGAAATATTGTAGAGCATATTTTTGAGCACGTTTCTGCACACAGGGTTGCAGGAATGCTGTGCAATTGCTTCAAAGCTTAAGAATACCACAATGGTGTCTTCTCTTGTTATAACGCTTACGGGGGTTGCCTGGCCCTGTGAGGACATAAGAATATCGCCAAACAGGGCACCTGTGCGGTGGGTCTGGATTATTCTGCGCTCTCCCGAGTAGGAGACACTTTCTGCTATAACTGCTCCCTGCAGTATAACTCCCGCATGGGTGACGGTATCTCCCTGGCTGAAAATCACCGACCCTTTGGGGTAAAAGGTGGGGGAAAGCTTCAGAAGATTTATTATGTGCTCAAGCTCATCGTTGGAAAAATCCTTGAAAGGTAGGCTGTTTTGCAGTATTTTATAGTACTTCTTCATACAGTACAACTCCTAAGGGTTGCAATTTGGTTGCTGTAGCAACGTATTTGTTTAGAAAATTATATTATAATAAAGGTGAAAAATCAATAGGAGGTATATTGATATGAAAAAAACATTTTCTTTGATTTCTTTGATGCTTGCTCTGGTAATGATGTTTTCACTTGCAGCTTGCGCAGGAAATAACACACAGGACACACAGACAACAACTGCTGCCAATGCAGAAACTCAGGCTGCAACAGAGCCTGTCAGAGGAGTAGAGCCTTTGAATGTCTACACTATCAAGGGACCTACAGGTATGGGTATGGCAGAGATGATTGTTGACGAAGCAAATGACGATGATTCTGACTACAACTTCACAGTTGTAGCTGCTCCCGACGAGATTACAGCAGCTATCATCAACGGCGACGCAGACATTGCAGCTTGTCCCGTAAACCTTGCTTCTGTTCTTTACAACAAGACAAACGGCGGCATTAAGATTCTTGCTCTCAACACTCTTGGCGTTACTTATATCGTAACAAACGGCACAGAGGTGAACTCCATTGAGGATTTAAGAGGTAAGACTATTGTTTCTGCAGGTCAGGGTGCAACTCCCGAGTATATCCTCACAAAGCTTCTTACAGATTCCGGTCTTACAGTAGGCGAGGATGTGTTTGTTGAATACAAGTCCGAGCACAGCGACGTTGCATCTCTCATTGTTGCAGGCGAAGCTGATGTAGCTCTTCTGCCCGAGCCTAACGTAACATCCTCCACAATTCAGAATGCAGACGTTAAGGTTGCTCTTGACCTTACTCAGGAGTGGGAGAATAAGTACGGTACAAAGCTTGTTCAGGGTTGTGTTGTTGCACGCGCTGAAGCTATCACAACAAATGCATGGGGCATTAACGAATTCCTTGATGATTATGCAGATTCCGTTGAGGTTATCAACACAGCTACAGACGAAGCTGCACAGATGATTGTTGATGCAGGCATTATTCCCAAGGCTCCCATTGCAAAAAAAGCTATCCCCACAAGCTACATCACATTTATTGCAGGTGACACAATGAAGACTCTCACTCAGGAGAATCTTCAGGTGCTCTATGATGCTAACCCTGCATCTGTAGGAGGTAATTTACCTGATGACAACTTCTACTACAACTACGTTGAAGACTAAGGTAAAAAAAGAAAAACTGACAATTAAAAAGATTATTGGCAAAACCCTCATATCCTTGGGGGTTTTTGCCTTTTGGGTGTGTTTGTGGCAGCTGATATATATGCGGGTTAACCTTGACTTGATTGTGCCGTCACCCCTTGGCACAGGCAGAAAGATGCTGGAGCTTATCTCCACAACATCTTTCTGGCAAATAACAGGCTCAACGGTAATCAGAGTGATTGCAGGATATCTGTGCGGTGTGGCGCTGGGTCTTGCGCTTGCAGTTGTTACATATATGTCAAAGGTGATGTATGCTCTTCTCAGACCGATGATAAGCATTGCAAGGGCAACTCCCGTTGCATCGTTGACGGTTATAATAATCGTGTGGGTTACAAATCAGCGAGTGCCTCTGTTTATTGTGGGACTTATGGTGTTTCCCATAATCTGGGGAAATACCTTTGAGGGCATAAAAAATACAGATAAAAAGCTCCTTGAAATGTCCCGAAGCTTTTCTGTTGGTGCTTTTTCAAGATTTTTGCACATCTACATCCCCTCTGTGTATCCCTTCTTTATAGCAGGTGCATCCACTGCCCTGGGACTTGCCTGGAAATCAGGCATCGCCGCAGAGATTCTGGGCTCAACCCAGGGATCTGTAGGTCAACAGCTCAACAATGCAAAGGTGTACCTTGATTCGGAGGGCAAATTTGCCTGGACGGTTGTGGTTATAGTGCTGAGCATAATTTTTGAGAGAGTCTTTGTGTGGGCGCTGAAGAAAACCACCGTGCGTATGCCCGTCAGAGCAAAAGACTGTGAAAATAACACTTGCCACGGCCTTAACAGTACAGGTTACGTGTGCGCTGAAAACATCAGCAAAACATACGGAGAAAATCAGGTGCTTTCTGACGTGAATCTGTGTGTGAATCCCGGGGAGGTTGTGGCGGTAAGAGGTGCTTCGGGTACAGGCAAGACCACCCTGCTTATGATTCTTTCGGGAGTTATAAAGGCTGATAAAGGAAAGGTGAAGAACGAGGGCGGAATAAGCTTTCTGTTTCAGGAGGACAGGCTCCTGCCCTGGCTTACAGCAAAGGAGAATATACTGTTTGTAAATCCTTGTGCAGATGCAGAGAATCTTCTTGCTCTTGTATCTCTTGAAAACGCAGGAGATATGTATCCCGATGAGCTCAGCGGAGGAATGAAGCGCCGACTTGCCATAGCAAGAACACTTGCGGGCAAGGGAGAGGTTGTATTTCTTGATGAACCTTTCACAGGCCTTGACGAGGAGCTTCGCAAAGAAACAGCACAAAGAGTCTTTGATTATCTCAAAGGCAGAGCTGTGGCAATTGTTACCCACGACAGCGACGAAGCCGACCGCTTCGCAACCAAAAGTGTATATATAAAATGATATATGAACATAAAAGACCTGCCGTAATCATCGGCAGGTCTTGTTTTGTGTGTCAGAAATCTGTAATTTCAGAAGAGTAAGGTGGCAGAGAAACCTCCAGGTGCTTTCCGCAGAACTCTGTCTGGATAGTTTTCTCCTGTGGGGATATGTTGATGAAAATAAGCTTGGTTTCCTTTTCGCTGATTCTTGCAAAGGCGTATGTTTCGTCCAGAATCAGCACCTCTTTGTAGGAGCCGTATTTAAGGGCATGGGAATTCTGGCGGAGTGTTGCAAGTTTTTTCAGATGCTCCATAAGCTCTTTGTTTGTAACAGGGGGATTTTCTACGTCTATTTCGGGGCGCAGGGGGTTGTCGTTGCCCCTTGTTTTTTTGCCCTCCATAGCCCATTCACTGCCGTAGTAAACAGCAGGAGTGCCAGGCATAGTGTACATAAGAGTGTAGAGGTTTTTCAGGTTTTCTTTGGTGTCTATCATACTGACAATACGATTGACATCGTGGTTGTCCACAAAGGTGTACAGAGTGTGGTCTTTGTATATTCCCTCGGGACCAAACTGACGATTCATACAACGGGCAAATTCAGCCATACTTTTTGAGTTTACGCAAGAGAAAAACCATTTGTAGCATTCGTAGTTTGTGATGGAGTCTAGCATTTCGTTGTTCATCCATACACGATAGTCATCGGAGTCGGTGATTTCTCCCATAAGCCAGAAGTCAGGCTTTTTTGCCTTTGTGCGGGAGCGGAGCTCTTTGAAGAAATCCCGGTCTATGCAGTCGGCTGCATCGAGGCGCAGTCCTGAAATGTTAAAATCTTCAATCCATTTATCCACAGCGCTCAACAGATACTCCTTGACATCAGGACTTTTCAGGTTGAGTTTAACAAGCATCTCGTGACCTGCCCAGCAGTCGTATCGGAGATTATCGTTGTATTTATTGTTGCGGTTGAATCGATGCCCGGATATCCAGCTGCAGTAGGGAGATGCTTCGCGATTTTTAAGCACGTCCTGCACAGCAAAAAATCCTCTGCCCACGTGGTTGAAAACTCCGTCAAGTATAAGGCTGATTCCGTTAGCTTCGAGGGCTTTGCAGAATCTGATGAAATCCGCATTGGTGCCGAGTCTTGAGTCGATAAGGTTGAAGTCGTGGGTGTCATAACCGTGAAACCCCGATTCAAACACAGGGCCCAGATACAAAGCGTTTATGCCCAGGTTTTTTATATGCGGAATCCATTTTTCAAGTTTTTTTATTCGGTTTACGGCAGGCTCGTTTGTATTCTGACGGGGCGCGCCGCAGAAGCCGATGGGATATATGTGATAAAAAATACATTCTCGGGGGTCAAAGCGATTCATAGTATCTCCTTGTGATGTAAGGCTTTTGTTATGTCTGATATTATATCTTAAGTCGGAGTTTTTTACAAGGCGGTTTTATGTTTAGGTGGTATCTGTTTTGTTTACGTTGACGGGTGAATATTGATGTAGTATAATGTTTTACTGTACGAATATGATGTTGCTGTGCAACGTTAAAGGAGGAT
The DNA here is from genome assembly GCA_937875885.1 of uncultured Clostridia bacterium. GTDB lineage: Bacteria > Bacillota > Clostridia > Oscillospirales > Acutalibacteraceae > Ruminococcoides. The sequence goes on from CALEIO010000156.1 coordinate 8,734, forward strand.
ATAATAATGATTTGTAATTTTTGCGGAAAAGAGATAGCAGAAGGTGTAGCTTTTTG
>CALEIO010000157.1 GCA_937875885.1 uncultured Clostridia bacterium
GCCCATTTTGTGGTATATCCAGTTTGACGAAGAAAATAAGGATGCGGCTGTTGAACTGAAAAAGAAGGTTGATGCCTTTCTTAAAGACCATGGAGCCGATATTCAGGTGCGTGAGGGCTACGGACTGACAGAATGTGTTACCGCAAGCTGTCTTATGCCTCCAAATTCCGAAAAAATCGGGAGTGTGGGAATTCCGTTTCCTGATACTTACTATAAAATATGTGCTGTGGGGACAACCGACGAGGTGCCCTGCAACAATGCGGGTGAAATCTGCATTTTTGGTCCTACGCTTATGCAAGGGTATCTGAATTCGCCGAAAGACACAGAAAGAGCACTTAAGCGTCACAAGGATGGTCATATATGGTTGCATACAGGGGATGCAGGATATATGGATGAGGACGGCTTTGTGTATTTCAGCCACAGACTGAAGCGGATGATTGTGACAAGCGGGTACAATGTGTATCCCGAATGTATTGAAAGTCTCCTTGATAAGCACCCGAAAATAAACCGAAGCTGTGTGGTGGGGGTGCAGGATGACTATAAAATGCAAAGAGTTACAGCCTATGTCGTGCCAGAAGAAAAGACCGATGTCAATGTAGAACTGAAAGAAGAGTTGATTCAGTATTGCAAAGAAAGTCTTGCCTTGTATTCGGTACCTACAGATATAATCTTTCTCAAATCTTTCCCTTTGACAGGTGCAGGCAAAGTGGCTTATGCTGCCCTTGAAAGGTCGGATGTGCAGGAGCTTTTATTTGAGTCCTGACAGTTTTCGGATACGCTGTGCTTCTTTGAGCTCTTTGGAGTTAAGAGTTTTTATTTCGTTGCGCTGCTCCTTGATGGCACTGCGGTTAAAGAATATTGTGTAAAGAATTCTTCTTACCCAATAAAAAGGCAGCAGGAAAGGAGCTTTTTCTACAAAGGGGTAGCGCTTTTTCATTGTGTCAACATTTGGAAACCAGAGTGAAAGAAAATACTTGCACTTTTTGCCAAAGGTCCAGTCAGAAGCTTTGTCGTCGGCAAGCCAGGAAATACGTTTTAATGTTCCGTTTCCGTATTCTCCGCTTTTGAAAATGAAGTCTGCAATCTGGTTTTGTTCTGAATTCAGCTCTTTACCCTCAAACAACGCAAATGTAAGCTCACGTACGTTGTCCATAAAATCGGTAAGGTTGTAGTCTTTGATAATTTCTCTTACCTTCTCAGCATTGAAATCTTTGTGGAATTTTTCGTAGATGTACAGGTCACAAAGCTGACGGATTGAGCATCCTCCCGACAAAAAGTGATTGAGAAGATGAACGATCATATGAATGTAAAAATATGTGGGATTTAAGACATAATTTGTTCCGTCTGCATCTTTGTGTGCTGTGGAGAAAGGATCGCTGAACAAAGAAACATAGGGGGACTTTGAGGTGACAATGGATGAATGAAGCTCATAAATGTAGAAATTGTCTTTTGAGTAAGCATCATTGTAGTCGATGTCTTCATCCAGAGTATATCCTGCCTTTGCCATAATTGCACGGGCACGGAGTCTGTCTTCTGAAGACATAAAAATATCTATGTCTGAAGATGTTCTCATATAAGGCATAGGGTAGAGGTTTTTCATCACAATGCCTTTGAGCTTGATGAACTTTATATCATTCTGATTGAGAAGACCGAATATGTACTGAGATTCAATTTCCTGCCTTGCTTCTCTTGCTATAAGAAGCTTGTTGTCATAATAGAACTTCTTCATAACCTCTTCGGGAAGATTCATTGCAGAAACAACGGGGAAAATCAGCACAGATACGTTATGAAAATCAGCAAGCTTATAAAGGCTCTCCCAGTTAATGCCCTCGAAGGGCTTTTCGGGTGCTGTGTTATTTATGCTGCTGCCAATAAGAGAAGTAAGATATCTGCCGTAAAGATTGGTGCTGTTGTTATCCATAGTGTCCTCCCTTTGAAAATTTATACACTGCAAGTATATCACGTTGAAAGAATAAAATCAATTAATATATAAAAACTAATTACTGTTAAAGAAGTAATATATACATTATTGCTAAACAGATTTTCAATTTTAGAATGAACATTGAAAATAAATAAAATTAAATATAAAAACGTTAAATATCATATTTTTAATTTTTATGTCAACTTTATTTTAACACTTGATTATATGAGTTATAAAACTTTTTTTAGAAAACGTAAAGAAGCAATAGAAGCTCTTTCTATGGTTTTATGGGGCTACTCTGCTAATGAAAGTATAGAAATTTTAACTGTTTTTACACCAGAAATATGTACGGAATGAAAATGACACTAAAAAGACATAAAATTGATCTGGCTGACCGATTGCAGAAAGAGC
>CALEIO010000158.1 GCA_937875885.1 uncultured Clostridia bacterium
ATGGCTCTCTTCACCTATTAATAACGCGATAACCGTACGAAATTGTGCACCACGCTCTGTTTTTCCTGTTAAATTGTGCAAAAGTTTGTCCATATTGGCCTCAGAGCCGCCGCCACTATAGCGGGCACTGTATACACCGGGGGCACCTCCCAGCACATCCACCTCCAAACCACTATCATCGGCAAAACAGTCGTAACCATAGTGCTGTTTTACATACTGTGCTTTCTGCAAGGCATTGCCTGCAAAAGTATCGGCAGTCTCAGGGATGTCGGCATCGCAACCTATCTCGCGCAAGCTCAGCACCTCGTAGCTGTCGCCCAATATGGCAGTCACTTCTTCGAGTTTATGAGCATTGTTGGTGGCAATGAGAAAATCAATCATCGCTTTCACCTCTGTCGAAAAGTGCCTGGGCAAAACCATCAGGATCAAAAGGCTGAAGATCATCGATCTGCTCACCTACACCGATATATTTGACGGGAATACCCAGACCATCGCGGATAGCAAGAACAACACCGCCTTTAGCTGTGCCGTCGAGCTTTGTGAGAACTATACCTGTGATACCTGTAGCTTTTCTGAACTCAACAGCCTGATTAACAGCATTCTGTCCTGTTGTAGCGTCAAGTACCAGGAGAATCTCTTTATCTGCATCAGGTAGCTCACGATCAATGATTCGGTTGATTTTTGCAAGCTCATCCATAAGATGCTTCTTGTTGTGAAGTCTGCCTGCTGTATCGCAGATGATTACGTCAGCACCCTTTGCTTTTGCAGAAGAAATAGCATCGAACACAACAGCAGCAGGGTCAGAACCCTCGTTCTGCTTAACGATATCGCAGTTACTTCTCTCAGCCCAGATCTGGAGCTGGTCGATAGCTGCAGCACGGAATGTATCTGCAGCAGCAAGAGTTACTTTTTTGCCCTTTGTTCTTAAATCGTTGGCAAGTTTGCCGATGGTTGTGGTTTTGCCAACACCGTTTACACCTATTACAAGAATGATTGAGGGTTTGGTTGAGATGTTGAGCTCCTGCTGACCACGAAGGAGATCACCTGTAATTTCGCGTAAAAGTTTTGTGATTTCCTCGGGTTCTTTTATATTGTCGGTTTTAACCCTGTCTCTTAATTCGTCGCAAATTTTCTGAGCTGTAGGAACACCTACGTCGCCCATTACCAGAAGTTCTTCCAGTTCTTCAAAGAGCTCTTCATCAATCTTTCTGAAAGATTTGAGCATTGAGTCAATCTGGTTAACTACGGCATTACGGGTCTTTTTGAGACCTTCTTTGATTTTACTGAAAAATCCCATAATATCTTCCTTTATATTGTACTGTTAATTGGCTTTCATTTTGAGCTTCTCTGCTACTTCGGTTGCACGGAGTTCAAGAAGCTTTGAAATACCCTCTTCCTGCATTGTAACACCATACAGAACGTCGGCTTCTTCCATAGTACCTCTGCGGTGTGTAATGGTGATGAACTGTGTCTGGTCTGTAAGATTTCTCATATATCTTGCAAATCTGTCAACGTTTACTTCGTCAAGTGCCGCTTCAATCTCATCCATTACGCAGAAGAGAGAAGGACGGACTTTCATAATTGCAAAGTAGAGTGCAATAGCAACCAGTGCTTTTTCACCACCAGAAAGAGCATCGAGATTTGTAACGATTTTTCCGGGAGGATGTACGGTGATGTCGATGCCACTGTTGAGGGTGTCTTCAGGGTCAGTAAGCACAAGTTTGGCTGTACCTCCACCAAAGAGTTCGGTGAATGTTGTGCCGAAATGCTTGTTGATGAGAGCAAAGCTTTCAATGAAAGAATCTTTCATCTTCTTTGTAAGCTCGCCAATAAGAGAAAGAATCTCTTTTTTGGATTTCTCAACATCATCTACCTGTGCAGACATAAACTCGTATCTTTCGGATACTTCCTTATATTCCTCAATAGCGCCAACGTTAACAGAGCCTAATGCCTTGATTTTCTGCTTGAGTTCGTTAAGTCTGCGCTGTGCAGTGGGAATATCCTCAAGTTCTGTAGCGTGAGATTCTGCTTCAAGTCTTGTGAGTTCATACTCTTCCCAAAGCTTTGAAATGATAGTATCGTACTTATTCTGCATATTGAGTTTTCTTTCCTGAAGACGTGCAAGTTCAGAGGATGCTAGCTCACGCTCTGACATTTTATCTTTTTCAAGCTGTCTTAAGCGAATGTTCTCTTTCTCAATTTCATCTCTGCGGATTGAAGAATCGTCAATTGCTTTGCGGGTATCTGCTATGTTTGCTTCAAGAGAAGAAATAGATTCTTCCAAAGCTGTGATCGCATTCTGTGAAGCCGTGTTTGCGGCTTCAAGGTCTGCAATTTCAGCAGTAAGTTCTCCCTTTCTTGCTTCCTGGTTATCTCCAATAGCTTTTGTTGATTCGATTTCAGACTCGAGATTTTCGATGTCTTTTTCCATAGTAACAATCTCAAGTCTTAAGCTCTGGAGTTTTTCGGAGAGCTCTTCCCTCTTTTCTTTGAGGTTTGCTCTGCTTCCGCTGATTTCTGCAGCTTTTGCCTCCTGAACGTTTATTTCGTCAGTGAACTGTGCAATGACTGATTCTGCTTCGGTATGATCTTTAGTGAGAGATTCTATTCTGCTGTTTGACTGGCTGATTTCATTTTCTACTTCAGCGATTGCTTCTTTGTTTGCATTGGACTCGTTCTCACAAGCCTTTGCTTCGGCTGCAATTCTTACAAGTTCCTGGGATGCAACGGATAAATCTGCGCGATATCCCAGAATTGCAGCTTCAAGAGAAGCTGTTTCGCTCTGTGCAGCAGTGTAGTCCGCCTTGGCAGCTTCTGCTTTTTTCATAAGCTCTGCTGCTTCCTGCTCGATTTTTGATATTTCGGATGATCTGCTTAAAAGACCGGAATTCTTTGCAAATGAACCACCTGTGAGTGAACCGCCGGCATTTACAATCTGTCCGTCAAGAGTAACAGCTTTGAATTTGTAAGAGTACTTCTTTGCGGCTGTTGTTGCACTGTTGAGATCTTCAAAAATTGCAATTCTGCCTAAAAGTGAAAGCAGAATGTTATTATACTGACTTTCGCAGGAGCACAAATCGCTTGCGATTCCAATGAATCCATAGCAGTCATCAAGACCCTGCTCCTGAAGCTTTTTGCCTTTGATTGTATCTACGGGAAGAAAAGTTGCACGACCTGCTTTGTTTTGCTTAAGATAGCCGATAGCGCGCTTTGCATCTTCTTCTGTAGCTGTTACGATGTTCTGAAGCGCATAACCGAGAGCTGTTTCGATTGCAACAGCATAGTCTGCAGGTACTGTAACGATTCTGGAAACAGGACCTTTGATTCCTTTGAGAGCACCTGCTTTTGCACCCTGCATAACAGACTTAACGGAATTGCTGAAGCCTTCCATATTCTGCTCAAGGTCACGAAGAACTTTTGCTCTACGTGCTTTTTCGCCGGCGTCAAGTATAAGCTTGTCGGCTATCTGATGAAGCTCAGAAAGTTTCTCTTCCTTTGAAGAGAGCTTAAGCTCAATGCCTTTGATTGAGTTTGTGAGCTGAATTGTGGTTTTCTGTGCTTTTTCGAGCTGTTCTTTATAAGAATCAAGCATTTCGTTCAATGTGTTCTGCTGATCGATTCTTTTGTTTTTTGTTCTGCGCTGAATGAATCAGCCCCTTATCTTGTTAGTCCTTTTTCAGCCCAATGATGTCGCTTTCGGGAACGTCGTAAATGAGTGCGGGGCAT
>CALEIO010000159.1 GCA_937875885.1 uncultured Clostridia bacterium
ATTGGTATAGATTTAGGTACAACTAACTCTTGCGTAGCGGTTATGGAAAACGGTGAACCCGTTGTTATCGCAAACGCAGAAGGCTCTAGAACGACTCCGTCAGTCGTTGCATTTCAAAAGGACGGCGAAAGACTTGTTGGTCAGGTTGCAAAACGTCAGGCAGTTCAGAACCCCGACAGAACAATCGCATCTATCAAAAGACAGATGGGTACAGACTACAAGGTTACTATTGATGACAAAAAGTACACACCACAAGAAATTTCCGCTATGATTTTAAGCAAGCTTAAGGCAGATGCTGAAAGCTACCTTGGTGACAAGGTTACTGAGGCTGTTATTACTGTTCCTGCTTACTTCACAGACTCACAGCGTCAGGCTACAAAGGACGCAGGTAAAATTGCAGGTCTTGAAGTAAAGAGAATCATCAACGAGCCCACAGCTGCAGCTCTTGCTTACGGTATTGATAAGGAGAACGAGCAGAAGGTTATGGTTTATGACCTTGGCGGCGGTACATTCGACGTTTCCATCATCGAGATGGGCGACGGTGTTCAGGAAGTTCTTGCAACTGCAGGTAACAACCGTCTCGGTGGTGACGACTTCGACCAGAGAATCATCGACTGGATCGTAGCAAGCTACAAGACAGAAGCAGGCATTGATCTTTCCTCAGATAACCTTGCAATGCAGAGACTCAAGGAAGCTGCAGAGAAGGCAAAGATTGAGCTTTCAGGCGTTACTTCCACAGACATCAACCTGCCCTACATCACAGCTGACGCAACAGGTCCCAAGCACCTTAATATGACACTCACAAGAGCAAAATTCAACGAGCTTACAGCAGACCTTGTTGAGAATACAATCACCCCTGTTAAGAGAGCTCTCTCCGACTCCGGTCTCAGCATCGGCGAAATCGATAAGGTTCTTATGGTTGGTGGTTCTTCCCGTATCCCCGCTGTTCAGGAAGCTGTTAAGAGCTTTATCGGCAAAGAACCTTTCAAAGGCATCAACCCCGATGAGTGCGTAGCAATCGGTGCTGCTCTTCAGGCAGGTGTTCTCGGCGGCGAGGTTGAGGGTCTTCTCCTTCTCGACGTTACTCCCCTTTCTCTCGGTGTTGAGACAATGGGCGGCGTAATGACAAAGATTATCGACAGAAACACAACTATCCCCACAAAGAAGAGCCAGATCTTCTCTACTGCTGCTGACAATCAGACACAGGTTGAAGTTAACGTTCTTCAGGGTGAAAGAGAATTTGCAAGAGATAACAAGCAGCTTGGTCTTTTTGCTCTCACAGGCATTGCTCCCGCTCCCAGAGGAATCCCCCAGATCGAGGTTACATTCGACATCGACGCTAACGGTATTGTTAACGTAAGTGCAAAGGACCTCGGCACAGGCACACAGCAGAACATCACAATCTCTTCTTCCACAAATATGTCCAAAGAAGACATCGACAAGGCTGTTAAGGAAGCAGAGCAGTTTGCTGCAGAGGATAAGGCTCGTCGCGAGGCTGTTGATGCAAAGAACGAAGCAGAGAACCTTGCATACCAGGCAGAGAAGCTCGTTAACGAAAACGGCGACAAGCTTGACGAAGCAGACAAGAACACTCTCACAACAAAAGTTCAGGCTGTAAAGGACGCTATCGCAAAAGACGACAAGGCTCTCATCGACGCAGCTAAAGAGGACCTCCAGAAGGCTCTCTACGAGATTTCCACAAAGCTCTATCAGGCAGCTCAGGCTGCAGGCGCTGTTCCCGGTGCAGATGCAAACCCCGGTCAGGCACCTGAGGGCAATGTTTACGACGCTGATTTTACAGACGTTGACGGTCAGTAATCCACAGTATATTGACCAACCATACTCCACAGGAGTATAATATAAAAGTTCAACTTACAGTTTACAGGTAAGTGCTGCTCCAAAAAACGGAGCAGCACTTGCGGTGTTTTATTCTAAATTTATTTTTTTCTTCGTATTGTTTAAAATATTGAGAAATTAATGAAATCAAAGAACGTGTCCATTTTGCTTTTTCTTCTTGTGTAGCGTCAATAGGATACGGCTCCAGTTCTTTTCTTAATATTTCCTCTATATATGCTTCTTCATAAGACTCTATATATTCAGCTTTCTTTGCTTCAGGGAAACATTGAGCACTGCCACGATCACATACTGTTCCTTGTGCCAGAGGGTATCAAAATAGACAAAGGGATGATTGCGGATATACGTATCATCGTAGAGATACTGCGCCAGACGGCCGAA
>CALEIO010000160.1 GCA_937875885.1 uncultured Clostridia bacterium
TAGTGAGTTTTTTTGCAGCACGGGATTTGAAGCGCTTTATATCTCCGTGTGTATCGCCGGTAACATAAATCACGGTAAAAACTCCTTAGAAAATAGCTTAAAGTAATTGAAATAGCCTTTTGACTATTGTATAATGTTATATTATCACAGCAAATGATATATGTCAAAGGTATGAGTATATACATTTATAGATTTGAGAGGATACAGAGATATGAAAAAGTTTAAGAGATTTTTATCTTTTATTTTTGTGTTTGTGCTGATGGCAAGTGTTGTTATCTCCACAAGTGCGATTACTTACGATTACAGCAAAATTGAAAGAACGCTTGAGTCCGATACGATTCTTCTTGTCAATATGGACACAGGCATCCCTGTTATAGAGAAAAATGCAGAGAAAGTAAGATTTCCTGCTTCTCTTACTAAGATTATGACATACATTATCGCAATGGAAAATATTGAGGATGTACATAATACAAGAGTTAAAATCCGCCAGGAAGTGCTAAATCCCCTTTTGGGTACAGGCAGCAGTATGTCAGGTCTTGATTATAAAGTAGGTGAGAAGGTAACAGTTATCGACCTCCTTCATTGCCTTATGATTACCTCCGGTAACGATGCTGCTCTGGTGCTTGCAGATTACGTTGGTAATGGCGATACAGAAAAGTTTGTTGATATGATGAATGCAAAAGCTAAGGAGCTTGGCTGTAACGATACGCATTTTGTGAATCCTCACGGACTTCACGATGAAGAGCACTACACTACAGCATACGATTTGTATAAGATAACATCCTATGCAATGACGCTGCCTTTGTTTTCTGAAATAACAAACACAGCTACATATTATTGCGAGGGTGATGATTATCCCCTTGTAACAACAAACTTCCTCATTGACGTTAACCGCGGCGGTGAGTACTACTACACCTATGCACAGGGTGTTAAAACAGGTACAACCGACGAAGCGGGCAGATGCCTTATCACCACAGGTATTGCTGACGGATATGCATATATGTGTATCTGTATGGGTGCTCCCTATGAAGGCTCTGTAAACAACGGAGCTATGCTTGATGCAAGAGAAATTCTTCGTTGGGCACTGCTTAACCTTGAACTTGCACGAATGATTACTCCCGAAACTCCTGTTTGTGAGGCAGATGTCAACTTCTCTTCATCCGAAGATAAGATTCTTCTTTATCCTGCAAACACAGTTAATGCAATTCTTCCCAAGGAGAGAAAAGAGGAGGATGTCAGAGTTGAGTCTGATATTCCCGAGTCTGTAGATGCCCCTATCGCTAAAGGCGATGTTGTGGGAAAAGCAACCGTTTACTATAAAGGTGAAGCTGTACAGACAGTTGACCTTGTAGCAGGTGAAGATATAGAAAAAAGCGCATTTGCATATTCAATGCACGTTTTCAAATCCATCCTTAACTCCTGGCAGTTCTGGCTTGCTTTTATGGTAGCCGCTGTTTTGGTGGTAGTCTATATTGTTCTTATCTCTAATGTCAGAGCCAAGAATAAAAGGCGCAGAGTAAAGAAATACAGAAGAATGTAATTTACAGACAGCAGTCGCAACTTATATTGCGGCTGCTTCTTTTATTGAGAAATCGGGCAGGAAGTGGGAGAGTACCTGTATATATGTAAACCCTTGTGAACAAAGCTCCCTTATTCCGTTAACACTTATTCCGCAAGGATAGTCATATTCCTTATTGTATTCCGTATTCAGCACATCCCAGGGACACGCTATCGGTTTTATATATGGATATTCTTCATCTTCTGTAAGTTGTCCGTTGCACAAGGATACAATGGGAATGTACATTGTTTTATTGTCTGTTTCCAATGTTACAGACAGAGTTTCTGTAATCTTTGTCAGTTCTTTGTAGAAAGAGTCTGAATAGTTGCTGACTTCCGATGCTTCAGAGTGAACTCCTTTGATTTTGTTGTACAGCATATTGTTTGCGCAAAGGGCAATCAAAGCCTTTTTGCTTTCTGTGTTATCATCTTCTTTGAGGTGCTCCATAGCATTGCTGATGATTATATCAATCTCTTCTTGTGTGAAATCAGCTGTCTTGTTGACAGTTGTGTGTTCAGGTTTGTTGTGGCTTTCTTTTCTTTGTGGGATTGATCTGATTCCTGCAGTTACGGGGATAAAAGCAATCAGCATACACAGGGATATAATCCATAAAATTACTTTCTTCATAAATTCACCGTTTTTTCAGAATTGGAAATTTTATTTAGCTTCAAAAACCTTGACATTGCATTTTGTTTGGAATAAAATATTTAATGTATAAGTATGATATTATATATACTGATGAAGAAGGAAAAGTATGTATATTTATATTATCTTTCCGTTCGGTATATCACAAGCTAAACTGAAAAGGAGTACATAATGAGATCAATCAATTCGTTAATTAAATGGATATTGTTCGTTCCGGTTTGCCTGATGTCAGTGGTTATTGCTGTTCTCAATGGCTTAATGCCGGATACAGTTCCCGCTTTCTTTGCAACCGACCAGAATGGTATAGCAGAGATTATAGCTTTCTCTGTACTGGGACTGTTTTTGGTGTGTTTCGGAATTTCTTTGTTTGACAGAAAAACATCACCTGTACATTTGCTGAAAAAGAATCCTTACTGTGGTGTTGCAGCAGTTGCATCTGCACTTGCTATGGCTGCTTGTGCCGCATTTGAACTTACACAGATGATAAATGCAGATTCCATCGAGGTTGTGTCTGTGATGACAATTCTTTTCACAGCTGTCAGCGGTGTAACAATGCTCTATATCGGTCTGAATCATTTCACAGGCATCAACACAGCAAAGAACATCTCTGTGCTGTATCTGTCACTTCCTTTGTGGTGCGGTGTTCACCTTGTCGACAGATTCCTCAAGCACACAGCTTCTCCTGTTGCAGCTGCAGATACATTAGATCTTATAATGTTTGTAGCAATGGCAATGTTCTTTATCAATGTTGCAATGATTCATGCGGTTATACCCGGCAAGAATGCAGTTAAATCTGCAGTTAACTTTGGTTTCCCCACAGTAATTGTAGCTTTGGTATATGGCCTTTCACTTATTTTTGCTGAGGTTAATTCCGGTAGCTTCAATTTTATTAATCTTCTTCCCGCATTTGTTTACGTGCTGATTTCTCTCTATGCAATAGGCTTTACTGTAGAGCTTTCTTTCCGCTCCAAGACAACTGATGAGCAGATTATTCTTGAAGTAGAAGAGGAGAGCGGCGCAGCAGACGAATACTATAATGACGAAGAATCTGACGAGGAATATGCTGAAGAAATTGCAGCTGATTCTGACGTTCAGAGTGATGAAGAGTATGCTGATGAAACAGAGGATTCAGAAGAATTCTTTGAAGAAGATGCTCCTGCTTATGTTCACGAAAACGTTCCTGTTGCTCCTGCGGTAGTTCGTATTGCACAGGATACAGCAGATTCCGAAGATGATTTATCTGCAGATGAGCTTTACAGAGTTGCTCAGCAGAAAGACAGAAAGAACACCGAGGATATTCCTCAAACCTATTTTACAGGAAGTGACGACGAAGTGATTATTGATGGCAATCCCGAACTGAATGTTCCTATGGTAAAAGGCTCAGGTGGTTCTGACGATAAACCCAAAGGTCCTACAACAAGAGAAGCTATTATGTATGAGGATGATGATTTCATCCTTTCTGTAGATAGCCACGATGATAAGGATCCTGAGTTTGACGAGGATGAAGATATTTCCGCATTTATCCTTGAAAAGCAGGAAATGCCTGAGGTAGAGCAGCAGACCAATAAAACTTACGAAGAGCGTATGGATGAGATTGATAAGCTTATTATCAGCCTCCAGGGCGACGACGAACAGACCGAAAACGTATAATCTTAAAAAGGGCGGATACTCCGCCCTTTTATGTTTTTTAGCCAAACGGGTGACTTTATGAATAAGAGAAACAGAATTAAAAAAATTATTTCCGCTTTGCTTCTGATGTTAATTATTTCATCTTTGGTTACGCTGAATGTTTCTGCTACTTCAGATTTTGAGATTACAGATGGCATATTGACTTCTTACAAAGGCAAGTCAAAAAATGTAACAATTCCCGATGATGTGTATTATATTGCAGATTCTGCTTTTGCAGGCAATACCTCTGTTCAGTCGGTAGCTCTCAGTAATGTAACTGCCATCGGTAATTATGCTTTCAGTAATTGTACAGCTCTGAAAACCGTAACAGGGTACGATGGACTTGTTTCCTGCGGTGGCTATGCTTTCTTTGGCACTCCTTTCCTTAACAACAGAACTGAACAGGACCTTGTTATGGGTTCTGTCCTTGTGGATACCAATGCAAAAGACAACTATACGGTGCCTTCTTCCGTAACCTCTATAGCACCTTATGCTTGTGTAAATAATGAAGCTATCACATCGCTTACAATCGGCGACAATGTTTTGTCAGTAGGTGAGGGTGCTTTCTGGAATTGCACAGGCTTAAAGACAGTTTCCGTCAGCGGTAATGTTTCTTATATAGGCGGATATGCTTTTGTGGGTACAAAGTATCTTGATTCCCTGAAAGATGAATTTGTTATTTTGGGAAACGGCATACTTGTGGATGCAAACACAACTACAGCAGATGTTGTTATTCCTTCAACTGTAAAGCAGATAGGTGCTGCTGCTTTTGAGTCCTGCAAAACTCTGAAGAGTGTGGTTATAAACACAAAGGTTACTGCAATCGGTAAACGTGCCTTTTATAACTGTACTGCCTTGCAGACAGCAGATATTCCTGATAGCATTGTCTCTATCGAAGACGAAGCTTTTTATAATTGCACTGCCCTCAAATCTGTTTTAATTCCAGAAACTGTGAAATTCCTGGGTGAAAGCGTGTTTCTTGGATGCAGTGTACTCAAAACCGCACAGGTTAATATCAACATCCCTTTGAGTGCAGGACTTTTTGCAGACTGTCCTAAACTTGAGTATGTTTATATTTCATCAAATCCTGTTGCAGTAGAGAACTATGCTTTCTATGGTTGCAGTAAACTCAAGGGAATAACCTTACCTGATTCAGTTGCTTTCATAGCTGACAATGCGTTTAGTGGATGCAGCAAGCTTTCAGTATGGTGCAATTCTGATTCCTATTCTGCAGATGCTTTGAAAAAGCAGGGGGTTACTGTTTGTCAGACAGGCGATGCTAACGAAGACGGAAAAGTTAACGTACGAGATGCAACACAGATACAAAAAGCTGTTGCAGGTCTTGTAACACTTGAATTCAGCGCAAATATGAAAGCGGACGCAGATTTCAATGGTGAAATCAATGTGCGAGATGCAACAAGAGTACAGAAAAATCTTGCAGGACTTGACTGATGGCTTTATTTTGTAAATAAATTTGTATATTGTGCAATTAATCATTGACTTTAGTCTGATTTAGTGATATCATTTTTCTTAATTAATATTGAACTTTGACGAGGACAACGTCTGTAATAATTCCCCTACAGAGAGCAGATACAAGGCTGGAATATCTGCGGCAAGAATTTTTATGGAATACCACCTCCGAGTCTGTGCAGGAAATGGCACAGCGGCCAGCACCGTTATATGCTCAAAGGGTACTTTTGTGCCGAAGTTGGGTGGAACCACGACGTATTTTATCGCCGTCCCGACATACCGTTATTGGTCTGTCGGGCGGCTTATTTTTTTCTGAAAGGAAGTTTCCTATGATTAATGTTGAACTTAAAGGCGGAGTTGTTAAGGAGTTCGAAAACAACACAACTGCCGCTGATGTAGCAAAATCTCTCGGCGCAGGCCTTTACAAAGCTGTTTGTGCTTGCAAAATTGATGGCGCACTCTGTGATCTGCGCACACCTCTCACAGCAGATTGCAAACTTGAGCTTCTCACTTTTGATGATGAAGAGGGTAAGCGTGCATTCTGGCACACATGCTCCCATGTGCTTGCTCAGGCAGTAAAGAATCTCTATCCCAAGGCAAAGCTTGGCATCGGTCCTGCAGTTGATAATGGCTTCTACTATGACTTCGATGTAGAAAAGCCCTTTACACAGGAAGACCTGGAAGCAATCAAAAAAGAAATGAAAGCAATCGTTAAGTCCGGCATCGAACTTGAGAAGTTTGAGCTTGAGCCTGCAGAAGCAGAGAAGTATCTTGCTGATATGGGCGAAGAATACAAGGTTGAGCTTGTTCGCGAGCATGCAGGTAAGGGTGAGAATATCAGCTTCTACAAGCAGGGTGATTTTGTAGACCTTTGTGCAGGCCCTCACCTTATGAATGTTTCTGTTCTCAAAGCTTTCGAGCTTACAGCTTGCACAGGTGCATACTGGAGAGGTGATGCTTCCAAGGCACAGATGTGCCGTGTGTACGGTACTGCATATCCCAAGGCTTCCCAGCTTGAAGAGTATCTTGAGATGATGGAGCAGGCTAAACTCCGTGACCACAACAAACTTGGCAGAGAGCTTGAGCTGTTCACAACATCCGAGCTTATCGGTCAGGGTCTTCCCATTCTTCTTCCCAAGGGTGCAAGAATCATTCAGCTCCTTCAGAGATTTGTTGAAGACGAAGAGCAGAAGAGAGGTTGGCTCCTTACAAAGACTCCCTATATGGCAAAGTCTGACCTTTATAAGGTTTCAGGTCACTGGGATCACTATCAGGACGGTATGTTTGTAATGGGTGACGAGGAAGTGGACAAAGAAGTGTTTGCACTTCGTCCTATGACTTGTCCTTTCCAGTATCAGGCATATCTCAACCGTGGTCGTTCCTATCGTGATCTTCCTCTCAGATACAACGAAACATCCACACTCTTCAGAAATGAAGCAAGTGGTGAGATGCATGGTCTTATCCGTGTAAGACAGTTTACAATTTCCGAGGGTCACCTTATGTGTACTCCCGAGCAGCTTGAAGAAGAGTTCAAGAGCTGCCTTGAGCTTGCTGTTTATATGCTCAAGACACTTGGTCTTTATGAGGATGTTTCCTTCCGTTTCTCACAGTGGGATCCTGCAGATACAGAGAAGTACATCGGTACTGTAGAGCAGTGGGATGAAGCACAGGGCGTAATGGGCAAAATCCTCGACAACCTTGGTATTGAATACAAAATCGGTATCGGCGAGGCTGCTTTCTATGGTCCCAAGCTTGATATCCAGATCAAGAACGTATATGGTAAAGAGGATACTCTCATCACAATTCAGGTTGACCAGCTTCTTGCAGAGAAGTTTGGTATGGTATATGTAGACAAGGATGGCAGCAAGAAGAATCCTTACATTATTCACCGTACATCCATCGGTTGCTACGAACGTACACTTGCTCTCCTTATCGAGAAGTACGCTGGTGCATTCCCCATGTGGCTTGCTCCCACACAGGTTAAGATTCTGCCTATCGCAGACAGACATCACGACTATGCCTGGGAAGTTAAGAAGGCTCTCGAAGCAAAGGGTATGCGCGTAGAGATGGACGATCGTTCTGAAAAAGTTGGTTATAAGATTCGTGAAGCACAGCTTGAAAAAGTTCCCTATATGATTATTCTTGGTGATAAGGATATCGAGAACAACACAATTTCTGTTCGTGCCCGTAAGGCAGGTGACCTTGGTGCTATGACTCTCGACGAGTATATTGCACGTGCTCTCGAGGAAATCGAATCCAAGGTTATCAACTGACAGGAGTACTATGCCATATAAAAGATACGATTTAAGAAATAAATATAATCGTCGGGGAAGAAGAGTAAGTGAGAGCGCGGCATTCAAAACATTTATGATTTTCTTTATGCCTGTTCTCATTGCGGCTGTTATTTTTCTGGGAATCTTTCTGGGATATAAAGCAGAGATCAACAGCCGCCCCAAACTTCCAACGCCTGCAACTGCAGACGAAGCAAAAACGGTTTCCGATGAAGAGTTGCTTCATATTGTCAACGAGAATTATCCTCTTGAAGAGGATTACGTGCCGGAGCTTGTTGCTTTTGGTGATGTGAAGATTGCAAAGATTGCTCAAAAAAGTCTAGATTTGCTTGTGAAGGATGCGGCTTCAGAGGGAATTACCATAACCGTCAAGAAAGGCTATGTTTCTTTCAGCGAGCAGGAAGAGTTGTACAAAGAAACTTTTGCTGTAATTAAGAAAGAAAACCATTATTCCGAAATTAAAGCGGAGTCTGAAACTATGAAGGTTTGTCCCCGTGGAGGTTGCAGCGAAAGCCAGACAGGTTTACTTGTAACTTTTGCAACTGATGAAAAGGGAAAATTCCAGCAGACCGAAGCAGGTAAGTGGCTTGAGAAATATTCTGTGAATTACGGATTTGTACTCCGATACCCCGCAGAAGAGGAAAGTAACACAGAAATGGCCTACGCGCCCGATGTTTACAGATATGTGGGCGAGGAGAATGCCCTCAATATGCGTCGATACGATATGACACTTGAGGCATATTCTTACCATGTGAACATCCGATAATATAATAATTTTGTATGATTTATACATTTTTGCAGTATTTTTAAATAAATATAAAAAATAACTTGCAATTTCAAATGTTATGTAGTATAATTCATCTGTTACTATATCGGCATCAGCGAAAGAGGAGAACAAGAAATGCAGGAGAATATCCATCCTAACTATCAGCAGACTACTATTACCTGCGCTTGCGGCAACGTTATTGAGACAGGCTCCACAAAGCCCAACCAGCGTGTTGAAATTTGCTCAAAGTGCCATCCTTTCTTCACAGGAAAGCAGAAGCTCGTTGATACCGGCGGACGCGTAGACAGATTTAAGAAGCGTTACGGCATCGAGTAATAGTATAGACACCACTTGGCGGCACTTTCATTCGGAAGGGCCGCCTGTTTTTTTCTTTTAGGAGTGAAAACTTTGGCTTCTGATTATATAACTATCGAAAAAGAGGCTGCTCCCGAGTTTGTGGAGAAGCGCTCTCGTTTTATCGGTTACATTAAACCTGTCACCACAGAGAAAGATGCTCTGGATTTTATCAATTCAATACGTGCAAAGCATTGGGATGCTACCCATAATGTTTATGCTTATGTGCTCAGAGAGCAGAACCCCTGCCGTTATTCTGACGATAACGAGCCACAGGGCACTGCAGGTATGCCTGTGCTTGATGTTATCCGCAAAAGCGGTATTACCGATGTCTGCATTGTGGTAACCCGTTATTTTGGCGGAATTCTTTTAGGTGGCGGTGGACTTGTCCGTGCATATTCTCATAGTGCATCTCTTGCCGTTGAGGCAGCAGGTCTTATCCAGATGCGCAGCTGCAGTATGTGCAACCTTGAGTGTACCTACAATCAGTATGGTAAACTCTCGTCACTTGTGCCTGAAAATGGCGGAACAGTTGATAACACAGATTTTTCTGATGTAGTTAAACTTGATTTTCACATTCCCGTTGCAGAGCTTGAAAGACTCAGGAAACTTGTAACAGACACCACATCGGGTACTGTTACCATTGAATCAGAAACAACAGAGTATTTCCCTCACAAGTATTCAAAGTAAATATTGACTGCAATGCTTCAGTCAGCATTTTTGCAGTATTTTGTGTATAAAATGAATTTTTCTGCTTTTTTTGCAGGGAAATTCATTTTTTCATCGTATATATAATTGAATTTGTTTTATATTGATGTTTTCTGAAAGGAGGAGTTGTTGTGGCATTACCTGATTATTTTTTGCAGGAGCTGAAATCCAGATGCGATATATCAGATGTTGTGTCTTCATATGTTAATCTGAAGCGACGAGGACGTAACCTTGTTGGTCTTTGTCCCTTCCATTCTGAAAAAACTCCTTCCTTTAACATTTATCCCGAAAACGGTTCCTTTTATTGCTTTGGTTGCGGCACAGGCGGTGACGTAATCACCTTTATAATGAAGATTGAAAATCTTGATTATATCGAAGCTGTCAGATTCCTTGCACAGCGTGCAGGTATGGAGCTTCCCGAAAACTCCTACGATGATGGAGTTGCAAAACTCAGAAGCCGAATTCTTGAAGCAAACAGAGAAGCAGCCAGATTTTATTATTCACAGCTATATACCCCGGCAGGCTCTCACGCTCTGGCATATCTCCACGGACGTGCTTTGTCAGACAATACCATCAAGCGTTTCGGTTTGGGATATTCTCCCGCAAGTCGTTTTGCTTTGTGCGACCATCTCAGGTCAAAAGGCTTCAATGATAATGAGATTGTTTCTGCAAACCTTGCTTTTAAGAGTAATGACGGAAGACGTATTGTTGACCGATTTGCAGACCGAGCAATGTTTCCTATTATAGATTTGCGAGGTAACGTAATAGCCTTTGGTGGGCGTATAATGTCCGACCAGAAGCCAAAATATCTGAATACATCAGATACTCTTGCGTTTAAGAAAAGTGCAAATCTTTTCTCATTGAACAATGCAAAGAATACAGGGGAGCGCACTCTGATTCTCTGCGAAGGATATATGGATGTAATCGCACTTAATCAGGCAGGTTTCCGCAATGCTGTAGCTACTTTGGGTACAGCCCTTACCTCCGAGCAGGCCTTGCTTATGAAGCGGTATGCCGATGAGGTAATTATCTGCTACGATGCTGACGAGGCAGGACAAAAAGCCACTGCCCGTGCTATTTCAATCCTCAGGGATGCAGGAATTGTCATCCGTATAATTACAATTCCCGATGGCAAAGACCCCGATGAGTACATCCGTAACAAGGGAGATAAGGGTCCCGCGGCTTTTAAGAATATCCTTGAAAACAGCGGTAATGATGTTGAATACAGACTTTTTAAGTTAAAGCAACGTTACGATATATCACGACCCGACACAAAGGTAGCTTATATGACTGAAGCACTAAAGGTTATTGCTTCCCTTGAAAGCGCTGTGGAGCAGGATATATACATTTCAAAACTTTCGGCTGAACTTAATATAGAAAAGATTTCTATTGCCGAAGACCTGAAAAAGCTTCGCAGAAAAACCACAAGCACCAAAGAAAGACGGGAATTTGTACGGCTTTCAGAGGAGCTTTCGGGTGTTAAGGATAAGGTGAACACAGAAAAATCAAAGAACACCAGGGCTGCAAAGGCAGAAGAAATGCTCATTGCATATCTCGTGTTCAATAATGATATGGCAGGGGTTGCCGCAAGCAAGATATCTCCTGATGATTTTGTAACAAGATATAATGCTGATCTGTACAGATATATTCTCTCCAAAATTGATGAAGGTGTATCTCCGCAAACAACAGTCAGCAGAGATTTTACAGCACAGGAAGTCTCAAAATTCTATTCAATCTTATCGTCATATAATTCATTGGCTGCAACACGTCAGGCTATGGATGAATATATTGATACAATCCTAAGTGAAAAAACAAAACTCACGCCGGATAAAGTTTCCGAGATGTCTCCCGAAGATATCCTCAGAAGCATTAAGAATAAAAAGAAATAAGATTAACATTGTGTGTAACAGAAAGGAAATTTATTATGGCAGGTTCTATTCAGGATAAAAAATCAATTATAAGAGAAATTATGGAACTTGGTAAATCCAAGGGCCAGCTTACAAACAAAGACATTCTTGACGCTATCGGTGAGATCGATTTTGATCCCGAACAGCTCGAAAAACTCTATGATAGCCTTGAGAGTCTTGGTATTGAAATTGTAGAAGATAAAATATTATTTTATAATTGGAACAATAAGAAGATAGTGTTATCTAGTGGTAAAGATATTACATACAATAAAAATTATTTAGGGGTACCAACATTAATTAATTATGTTCCG